>CAYJJR010000001.1:0-65695 GCA_964370565.1 uncultured Oscillospiraceae bacterium
TTCCTTTTAGATTATTATTCAAAGAAACTTCCGAAAATTTCGGAGGTTTTCTTTGGTTTTGCGATAAAACCAATCAACAAAATATGTTTCTTGATTTTTTTGCAAATTGGGAGCGAAAAAAAAGTTAATCAACGCCATTGTCCACACCCCTGTAAATTAAGTAACTTGAAATTTTTCTTAAAATATAGTATAATGAATATCGTAATATTTCATTTATTATAGGAATCTTTATATAGTAAAACATGATTTGAAAAAGAACCCTGAATTTATTTTTAACACAATTTAGACATAGTTTATTAATTGTTTACAATTTGGTTACAAAATGCGAAGCGAGAGATGTTATAATATATTTACCGGTTACCCCTCGCCGAGCCGCAGTAAGAGGGGTCAACCGGCTTTATTTATTTGGTGGAAAATGAGAAAAATATTTTTATTATCTTTAATATTAACAATATCAATGACTTTGCTTGGATGTTCAAGCGAGTTGTATGACGTTAAATATGGTTCTGACGTTAGAATGTTTGTCGAACCTAATGCTTCGGGTATTCTTGACAGTGAGGTTATTCCGGGAAGTAACAGCGTTTCAGACGTTCCGACGGCGGAAAACGCCACGGGAACAGCCTCGACAGGGGATCAGTCGGAGGGTATAGCGCTTGGCGAAACGTTACCGACCAACCCCGGCATACACGATGTTACATTTAACGTCATTGAAGGAATATTTTACGGCAGGGGGTTTAATCTTGTTCTTCCTCCCGAAATGAGAACTAATGCGACGGTGATGCTGACTA
This sequence comes from uncultured Oscillospiraceae bacterium, assembly GCA_964370565.1. Lineage (GTDB taxonomy): Bacteria > Bacillota > Clostridia > Oscillospirales > Ruminococcaceae > CAYJAY01. The sequence goes on from CAYJJR010000001.1 coordinate 789, forward strand.
TTGAACAGCAAGACGGTCAAGCTATTTCGTATTATGATTTTTATTACGTTCAAGAGGGTGGCGCAAGGGCAACCGTTTTAAGCCTTATCTCGGTAAATAAAAACTATTATTTGAGGGCCGAAAGTTTTGTTGACGCAATTAACCACGCCGAAAGCTCGGACGAACAAACGGTGTTTCTGTTGAAAGAACTGCTTGACCCATTATCTGAAGACTTTACCGATACCGACGCTTATCTGAGTGTATACCAATCGCTTGCCAACAACACACAAAGTATTACGGTATACTAAAAAGGAAAATCAAAACCGCCGATTCAAACGAATCGGCGGTTTTTTGTAGAGATGAAAATACAACAGTTTAGTTGTTTTTTATTGAATCGCCTTTTAAGAATTTTATAATTTCCAACTTTGAAATATCGCAATTTAAATCATTTGAGCAACTATAGCAGCAATTTAAATCATTTAAATTTATTCTAGGATCTAATTTTAATTTACAGTACGGACATTTATATTTCCAACTTACTAGAAAATATAGTATTAACACTACAAATAAAAATATATACCATTTGAAATAAAAACAAACAGCTATCATTAATAATAAGATTGTAGATATATATCTAATACACTTTAGTAAAAACTTTATATTCATTTTATTTAAAATCCTCAATTTTGACAACGAATACTAACAGAAAAAGAGGTGAAAAAGAAAGTTGCCTCTCTTTGACTTTTTTCCATACATCAAATAGAAATAATCCGTAGGATTATTTCGGGTAGCTCTGCCGTAAGGCAGAGATTATACAAACGGGTTCCAATATCGCCCGCCGTTTATAAAGTTTAATGCTAAAGCGACCAACAAAAGAACAACACAGACGGTAATCGAAAGATAGTCGGGAAATTTAAAACTTCTCGAGCGATACCATGTTCTTTTTTTGTTTTTGCCAAAACCCCTAAGTTCCATTGCGTTTGAAATTATCTCTATTCGGTTTATGCTTGAAATAATAAGCGGAATAATAAGCGTCGCCGCCATTTTAAGGCGTTTAATGAGTCCCAAACGCTTGGCGCTCATCTCAAGCCCTCTAGCTTGCATAGAAAGCGATATATCGGTGTATTCTCTTTGTATGTCCGGGATATATCGTAAAGCCAGCGAAACGGAATACGCTATTTTGTAGTTTACACCTATTTTATTAAGCGACGCCGCAAACTCACTGGGGTTTGTCGTAGACACAAACAAAAGAACAATCGGAATTGAACAGATATATTTAAGCACTATATTAAGTTGATAAAGAAGCTGTTCAAACGTCACATCCCAACGCCCGGGAAGGTCGAGCAATATGTGCTTTGTTCCGTAGATTGTAACCCCGTGTTGCGGAGAAAAAATGAAAACCATGATATTGTTTACGATCATAAAAACTATTGTGAAGTTTAAAATAAAGCTAATGTCTGAGTATTTTATCTTTGAAATAGCGAATATCCCAATCGATATAAGTGGCAAAACAATTAGAAACCTTGTATCAAACGTTATCATCGAAGCAAACGACAAAACAAGTAAACAAACAAGTTTTGTTGCGCCGGTTAGGTCGTGGACAAATGATTTTCGATCGATATAATTAAAAAGATTAACCATTGTCGCGCCCCTTTCTTTCAAAACTTATAAAACGTTTGACAAAATCTGTTGGGTTATTTATGTTACACTTTAACGCAAGTCCGAAAAGAGAAGTTTCTTTCAAGTTTGCGTTTTCAATTATTTCGGGATTTGTCAAAATCTCTGCGGAAGACAGATCTGCTATGAGTTTTCCGTTTGAAAAAACCGCCGAACGTTTACAATATTCAAGCATAAGATGCATGTCATGGGTAATCATAATTACGGTTGTACCGCGTTTGTTAAGCTCAACCAAAAACTCCATGATCTCGGTATAGTGGTGGTAATCTTGCCCGGCGGTGGGTTCGTCAAGGATGATTATGTCCGGCTCAAGTACCATAATCGACGCTATCGTAACCCTCTTTTTTTGGCCATATGAAAGGGCGACGACAGGCCACGAACGAAATTCAAAAAGACCACAAGTTTTAAGCGCTTCGTCTACCTTGTGCTCGATAAGTTTTTGGTCGGTTTCTCCGCGTAGAACAAGACCTAATGCAATTTCATCAAAAATCATAGGCTTAGACAACATCTGGTTAGGGTTTTGCATGACATAACCAATCCTGTCGGCGCGCTCTTTAATGCTGTAGTCCGCTAGGTTTTGATCGGACATATAAAGCTGTCCGCTTTGTTGTTTGACAAAACCACAAATAAGTTTAGAAAACGTTGATTTTCCGGCTCCGTTACGCCCGACTATGCTCATCATCTCGCCTTTGTGAACGTCAAGCGAGATATCTTGGAGTGCGTGTTTGCCGTTAGGATAACTGAAATCTATGTTTGAAGCTTTTAAGATAATCGGTTCGGTTTGTGGGGTGTCGCTGTTTGAAACGGCTTCAAACCAATCGGACATTTTTTTTATGTCGTTGTCCGATAAAACAAGCGCATCTATGTTTTCCGGCTTCATATCGGGGACGATGTTAACCCCGGCATATTTCAAAGCGGTTAGATAAAGAGGTTCTCGAATTCCTGTTTCTTGTAAAAGCGAAGAGCAAAGAAGCTCGGCGGGGGAACAGTCGGCAACAATTCTGCCGTCGTTCATTAGCACAATTCGGTCGACAGGGCGATGTAAAACGTCTTCAAGCCGATGTTCGATTATAACTACCGTTGCGTTTCGGCTTTTTTGTATCGTGTCTATGAGTTCAATTGCTTTTTTACCGGTTGCGGGGTCGAGGTTTGCGAGAGGTTCGTCAAAAAGCAAGATATCAACATCGTCCACCATAACTCCGGCAAGTGAAACGCGTTGTTTTTGGCCGCCCGAAATTTCGTGGGGAGCGTGGTTAAGATGTTCAAAAATCGAAACTTCTTTTGCGGCTTTTTCAACAAGTTCAAAAAGTTCATTTTGTGCTATGTTATCGTTTTCGGGAGAAAAGGCTATGTCTTCGGCGACGGTAAGCCCGATAAACTGTCCGTCGGCGTCTTGAAGGACAGTACCTACCTTTTTTGAAATGGTAAAGATATCTTTGTCTGCCATGTCTTCGCCGTCTATAAAAAACTTTCCCGTTGTGTCTCCGTAATAAGAATTTGGGATAAGTCCGTTTATACAGTGGGCGAGAGTTGATTTTCCACATCCGGAAGGACCACAAATAACTATCTTTTCACCTGAATTTATCGTTAGATTTATATCATATAACGTAGGGTCTACCTGTGCGTTATACTTAAAACCGAAATTTTCAAATTGAATTTTAGGAGTTTGTTTCATGTTATCACACCATTATAAAAAGTTTCAAACGGCAGGTACATGGCTTGCCATGTCCGCATCTTTGTCACACGATACCGCAAAAAACCATGTATCCTACCGTTTTGTTTATCGGGGGAAGGTTATATAACACCTTGCCCGACAGTTATAAAAAAAATCTATTTTCCTTTTTTAAGGCTGCCGCTTTTTGGTTTAACTTGTGCATATGCTATGCAAAGAAGAGTTCCTACGATACAAGATGTGATGATGTTGGAAATTCCAGCAACAGCGCCTTGTGTGAAAACTTTGTTTGCGGGTTCCGCAAAGATAAGTATGTCAAGGACAGGAGCTACTAATCCCCAAGCGATGACGTTTGCAATAACCATGTAGATGTTAAAACGAATGATGCTTTTTTTGCCGAACTGTTCGCGGGCAATAGCAGTTTTTTTGCTTACTAAACCCATGACAAGTCCGCAGACAGCAGAAGCTATAACCCAGCTCCACCAAATTCCCCAACCCCATGAGAAATCGATAAGTGCGTGTCCGATAAGTCCAATAAAGAGGCCGGCAATAGGTCCGAAGACACAAGCCATAAAACCGAGAAGTCCGTATTGGATGTTGATGGTCGTGTTGGGTACCGGACTTGGAATTGCCACATAGCGTCCCAAAACAAAGAACAATGCCGCGCCTATGCCGATTGCGACAACAAGGGTGATAGGTGATTTTTTCATTTTTTCTCTCCTAATTTTGTAATATATTTCAAAGCGAAACTACACCGCGCAAAAACGCTGTGCAAACGCTTACGAAAACATTTTCTAGATCTTTGATTTTGAGATTGTAATACGCCAAGAGTTGCCCGTTCCGATGTTATAAGCTTTTGAGAAAGAACCTTGGTTAATGGCTATCGCGACACAGTCGAGAGAGTTTATGTACATAAGCGGTTCGCCGACATATACGTCTGCGAACGAGCGAGAAAAACGCATGATGTTTCGATAGACCGCCCTCGTGTCGTTTTCAATCTTGATCTCGACACGGTCGCCATAGTTAAGGCCGATTGATAAAACGCTTTCACGAGATATGCTTGTCCAAAGGCTTCCAAAACGAATGTCCAAAACATCAATAGTTCCGCAAGCCTTGTTATCTTTAATAATAGGCTCGACTATCGGGAGCATAATAATTTCGTTCATGTCGAAACAAGGGCCTACTTGTTCAAAAGTAATTGCGCCGGCGGCAAGCCTTGCGCCGGTGTATGCGTAAACATCGCGCCCATGGAAAGTGTACGATTCGCCGGAATTAGGAAGACGGTTGACGTTTTCGTCGATAATACGGGCTTCTTTTATCTTTGCAATTCTTTTTATATGTGTTAAAGTTCCGTTGTCGGGGGTTACAATATACCGTCCACATTCGGTTTTAACGACAACGCTACGCCTGTCCGAGCCTACACCCGGGTCGACAACCGAGACAAACACAGTTCCTTGTTGCCAATAGCTTAACGTTTGAATAAGTCTATAACTTCCTTCCCACACGTCGTAAGGGGTTATGTCATGAGTTAGGTTATATATCTTTAAATCATCACACACAGAGTTTGCAACTCCGTACATAGCGGAGACCGCTCCGTCCGCAAGACCAAAGTCGGTTTGTAACACAAGAGGTTTCATTTTAAGTTAAGTCCTTTATATATAGAATTTTTACCTACCTATTTTACTGAATAAAAGCGATAAAGTCAATCGCTGTCGAAAAAACCTTTAAAACAAATAAAGACAAGCAAAAATGCCTGTCTTTTTTGGTGATATTCTCTAGTTTTGTTCTGATTTTTCTTCGTGGTATTCTTCTTCGCTGTTAACGCTCCAAAGTTCTTTTTTATCCGTTGAACCGTTTTTGATAAGGTCAACCGCAACAAAACTTGTCAACATTGAATGGTCCATGTTGTTGTAGCGGTGCTGGCCGTTTCTTCCGAGACAGAAAAGGTTTGAAAAACCGTTGAGATACTCGCGAACTTTATCAAATTCGGAATATGTTCCGAAATATGCCGGATATGCTTTTTTGATGTTAATTCTAACCGAATCAAGAACGTCTTGTTTGTCGATTATGTCAACCTTTGCAAGTTCGTCTATGGCGAATTCGATAAACTCTTTATCGGGGGTGTTCCAAAATTCGTCGCCTTCTGTGCAAAAATATTCCATGCCTATCCAAACGGTGTTTTCAAAATCCTTAACCATATATGGTGACCAGTTGTTAAATATCTGAAGACGTCCGAGTTTAACGTCGCGTTCTTGCATGTATATCCAACAATCGGGAACGATGTCGTTCATAGTTTTAATGTCGGTTTTGTTTTTAAGTAAAAGTTTTTTCATCAAAAGCCCAACCGTTATAAAGTCACGATAGGGGAGGTTTGAACCAATATTTTTAACGTCGCTTGGAACGTCGTTCATGCCTTCGATAAGATCTTTTACAGGCATTGTCGAAAGATAGTAGTCGCCTTTCGCGGTAGAGGTAGATCCGTTTTGTTCTGAAATTTCGACAGAACTAATCTCGCCGTCTTTTGTGTTTATCTTTTTAACGGCACTGTTCATGTGGATAACGCCGCCCATCTCCAAAATTTTCTCCGCCATGACTTCATAAAGTTGGCCGGGTCCTTTTTTGGGATAGAAAAATTCTTCGATTAAAGATGTTTCAACTTTTTTTGAGCGAATGTTAAATAGTTTTTTAAACATCTCACCGACAACTTTTAAAAGAGATATTCCCTTAACACGTTGCGAACCCCATTCGGGGGAGATGTCAGACGGGTGTACACCCCAAAGTTTTTCCGTGTATCCTTCAAAAAACATAGAGTATAAAGGACGTCCGAAACGGTTAATATAGAAATCTTCAAGAGATTTTTCTTTGCGTTTAAACACAACGGAAAAAAGATATCCAAAGCCGGATTTTACAGTGTCGACAAACCCCATGTTTATAAATGTTTGTGGTTTCATAGAGATAGGATAGTCAAAGAATTTTCGTTTAAAGAAAATTCTTGAGACACGGTTTCTTATAAGCATTACGACATCTTGTTTTTCCGGGTCGGCGTCGCTTTCGGCGAGACTTTTTGTTCGACCTAAAAGTATGTCATCGATAGAGCTTTTTCCTTGTATCGGCATAAGCTCTTTCCAAAGCTCGTTAACCTCGACGTTTTTGGAAAAAAATCTGTGCCCACCTATGTCTATGCGATTTCCGTTATAGGGAACGGTTCGTGATATTCCGCCTATCATGTCGCTTTCTTCATATATAACGGGTTTGATATCGGTTTCTTTAAGCAGCTTATATGCAGCCGTAAGCCCCGCGGGTCCTGCGCCGATTATTATAGCTTTTTTTTCCATATATTTAAGTGTCCCTTTTCTTTAATTGTGTTTAATATCAATTATATGACATTTTGATAAAAAATACAATGATTTTATTGTGGGGGATTTATCTAAATCAATTCTTTTTTTTCACTCCCATTGTGGGGGATTAGTCGATTTTTGAGGGTTAAAACATGTTGATAGTTTTTAAACAAAACTGTATAATGTTATACAATGCCTTGAAATATAAGATTAAATAGTTAATTGATTGCTTTGCAACGGTAATTTACAGTTGAATTTGTTTTATCAAAGGAGCAAAGCCTTACAATTGCGAAAGGATTGTCATAGATATGAGGTTTAACCTTCAAAAAGATATAAATAAAAAAACTATGTGGTTTTTTATTTTAGTGTTGGTGACGCTAAAGCTTGTTCTTTTGTTCCCCCAACCGTTAATGCTTGAACCGCAAAGTTCCCCAATAGACGATACCTTGATGTTTGAAGCGGCAAGGAGTTTAAGTGGCGGAGAGTGGTTTGGAGAATACGATTGGCTGACGATATCGAAAAATATGTTTTTTGCGCTGTGGCTTAGCGCGCTTAATTTTTTTGGGATACCGTTTTTGCTAGGGGGTAATCTTCTTTGGGGGGCGGCTTGTGTTGCGGTTGTGGTCGCGTTTTCTCCCGTTGTTAAAAACAATGCTTTAAATGTTGCTTTTTTTGCGGTGATGTGGTTTAACCCTGCCGCTACTGCTTCGTTTAATTCTCGCGTCTATCGCGATAACATCTTTCCGTCGCTTTGCACACTGGTTTTTGCCGGAATAATAGGGTTTGCTTTTAGATACCAAAAACCCGTTAAAAAAAACATCTGGTTTTTAATATACTCGGGGGTTAGTTTTTCGGCGGCATATCTAACGCGCGAGGATGGATTTTGGCTTGTGCCGTTTGTCTTGGTTGCGCTTGCAACGGTCGCTTTTTTCATCTTGTTTGACAAGAATTTAAACAAGAAAATTTTAAGGGTAGCTTGTCTTGCCATACCGTTTGTGTTGGTCTTTTTGTCCGTTTCAATCTATAGTTTTGCAAACTATAATGTATACGGAAAATACGTTTCTAACGAGCTTATGAGCGAGGAATTTTCCGACGCCTACGGCGCGATTATCAGAACAAATCCGGACAAGACCGAGTTTGTCGTTGTCCCAAAACAAACAAGGGAAGCGCTTTACGACCTTTCCCCAAGTTTTGCAAAACTTGAACCGTTTCTTGAAACGGATTTTTATTATGACAGATATGGTTTTGTCGAGATGCAAGAATACAGCCCGCCGGGGCTTCTTTGGGCATTAAGAGAGGCGGCAAGCGAAGCGGGAATGTACCAAACTGCAACGATGTCGGCAGAGTATTGGAGAACGGTTGCAGATGAGATAAACGAACTTTGTGATAGCGGAGCTATTCCGTCAAAGGCGTTTGTAAGCGGAACTTCGATGCCGTTCAGAAGCGACTATGTCGTTCCGCTTTTAGTCGAGTCGGCAAAAAGTTTTGTTGCTTGTGCCATTTTTTATGATACCGATGCCCGTGTTGATTTGACGTTTGCCCCCCCGGAACTAATTGCCGAGTGGGAAAGCTATCTTGGCAACAAAGCTGTTTCGATAGCAAAGACAAACACAGCGCTTCCATATTACAACCCGTTTCAACAGGTTATGTATTTTGGGCTTGATGTAATTAGATATATCTATATGGTGTTGTCTCCTGTTATGTTAGTGTTTGCTTTTTTATGGTTTGCGCCGGAATTTAAAAGGCTTAAACTATATTTTAAACAAGGAAATATGCAAGCCGTCACAGTATTGTTTGTCATGTTGGGGGTTTTGCTGTCGATAGTTTTAAGGGTTGCAATGGTTTCATACCACGAGGTTTCAAGCGCAAACCTTAGTGTATTTATGATGTATCTTTCGTCGGTACATCCGCTTATGCTTATGTTTGGGTTTGCCGGCAGTTGTTTTTATGTTGCAAACAACAGGGGTGTGTGTAACATGATTAAAGATATAGTTTTAAAAAGAGTGAAAAGAAAATAGAGAAAGTTGAAATTAAAATGACAAAAGGGTCAACAAGAAACACTTGGTTTCTTGTTGACCCTTTAGACTGTTGCTAGCTGTTTTTTATCTGTATGAATTTTGAAGTCGTCACAAACTCCCTTAAAAGTACATGATCGGGAGGTTCGTTTTCAAACACTTTTTTTGCACAACTCTCAAACGTCGGAAGATCCCAGATTAGAAGATCTATATAGCTGTGATAAAGTCCCGTTGCTCCGCCGATGTTTGTAAATACATTCGGTCCGCAAGCATCGAGAAGTTTTTGATAGATACTTTCTCGGTATTCAAAAATTGCGCCGTTGTCTTTTTGTCCTTGCTTTTTCAAAAAAATATGATTGTATCCTAAAAATCCGGCATAGACACCGTTGTTCATATAGGACAAAACGGAATAGTTTTTTTTGTTTAAGTAGTCGTCAATAAGTTCAAAAAAAGCGGTTGAGCCGACAAAAACATCCTCGCGAAATTTGCAGTTTTCGCTTACATCGGGTTTGGTCTCATACACCGTATAGTTGAAACTGTCCGAGTTTTCTAGGTTTATGGTATAGTTTTGGTCTATTCCGTATTCCTTTAAAACCGCGGAAAACGCATTAAGTTTTGTACAAGACATCTTTTTTTGGGGTTTTGAAACAACGTTAAAGTCTTTGATACACTCAGAGGTTATAACCTCGCCTATGCTTGAAGTTAGCATGACGCTTAAAACATGGCTGACGGCGTCAAAATCTTTTTTTATAAGCTTATTAAGTTTTTTGCAGTACAAAGCAACGTCGAATTTTTTTTCGCTTTCGGTATAGTATACGTCGACTTCTGAGGGGGAAACCGAGAGGTCGCGCATTTTTAAAATATAATCTTGGTCGCCTGCTGCGGACCGCCCAATCGAAAAGTTCCATACATCTTCTGTTTCTTTTGGTTTAAACTGTACCAAAAAAGCTATTAGCATCAAAACAGAACGGTTGCCATCGGCAGAAAAACAAAGTTCATATCTTTGGTCTTCAATTTTGAAACATTCAAACATCAAACCATCTATAGGGAAGATTTTACTCAAAAGAGTAAAAATACTTTCATAGTGGTCGCCGCGGTCTACCATATCGCGCAGGGTGTTTTCGTTTTTTGTAAAATCATCCCAAGCTGTTTTGACTATATTTTTGTAAACTAATTTAGCCATACGAGTTTCCTCCTTTTTGAAAAGTGGTTTAGATTATTATACTTACTAACCGATTAAAAGTCTAGAGGGTTAAAGGGATTACAAGTATTGCTCTCATATGATGAGACTAATACGATTAAGCAAAACGAGCAACCACAAATGGTCGCCCGTGCTTATCTTTAAATGTTGACACAAAGGCTATTTAAGAAGATTACCGATAAGCCCGCCTATAAGATCTGCGGTGTCGTTTTTGCCGTCGTCCTTGCCATCGGCATTGCCATTGGCGTTACCTCCAAGAAGGCTTCCGACTATGTCGCCTAACATTCCGTTGTCATCTTTTTTTGCGTTGCTTGAGTTGTCGTCCGAGCCGCCGAGAAGACCGCCGACGATATTCCCGAGCAGACCGCCGGAAGATGAACCGCTTCCCGTTAAAAGTCCGCCGAGCATTGAAGAAAGATCGTTTCCTTCATCTTTTTTGTTTCCACCTAAAAGGTTAGAAGCGACGAGCGACAAAAGCATTGGCGCAAGATAGGCAAGAACAGACGACACATCACTTTTTGAAGCACCGGATTTTTTCGCGATAGTTGCTATGGCGTTGTCTTCGTTTTTGCCGAGAATTTTATGTATTATGTTCTCTCCGTCTTTAACATCGATGTTGTCGATATTTCCGGAAATCTTATCGTTGTCTTTTTCGTGTTGCTCTAAAGCTTTTTGAAGCGCGTTAGCGCCCGAAGTTGTGGAGGAGTTTTTTGTCATTGCCGCAACCAACACAGGAACGGCGGAACTTAAAATGTCCTGAACTTGTCCTTCGCTTGCGTCAACCTTGTTGCTTATTTGTTTTGCGTTGTTTCCTTTTAAAACGGTGCCGAGTATCGAACCTAAACCTTCCATGTATATCTCTCCTGTTAAAAATTTTATGTGTTTAAGTATAGTTTATAGCTTGAGTTATTGCAACAAAAAGTATAAAAATATTTAAATACGACAGATAAATTTTGTTTTTTAGTTTTTATTAACGTTATTGACGTTTTTAAACTAAAGCAATATAATAATAGTGGTATTAATACTAATTCATACATTTTGGTCTCGCGAAAAAACTATCGCAAGCGAAAAATTAAACAAAACAAGTTTGGGGATTTAAAAAGATGTCTAGGGTTTTTAATTTCAGCGCAGGTCCTTCGGTTTTGCCGGAAAAAGTTTTGCAAACGGCACAAAAACAGATGCTTGAATATGGCACGAGCGGTCAATCGGTTCTAGAGATGAGCCATCGTTCAAAAGAATATCTCTCGATATTCGATGGTGCGATGAATTCGCTTCGGGAGGTTTTTTCAATCCCCGATAACTACAAAGTGTTGTTTTTGCAAGGCGGCGCGTCGTTACAGTTTAACATGATACCGCTTAACCTTATGACACAGTCGAAAAAAGCGGATTTTGTCGTATCGGGTCTTTGGGCAAGCAAGGCGCAAAAACAAGCGCTTGCATATGGACAGGCAGTTGAACTGGCGTCAAGTAAAGATAAGACATTTTCCTATATCCCAAAACTCGACAGCTCGGCGTTTAGTAAAGACGCGGATTATCTTCATATATGTTACAACAACACGATATACGGAACGTCTTTTAAACAAGTTCCCGAAACCGGAAACGTTCCGTTGGTTGCGGACATGAGCAGCTGTATATTGAGCGAGCCTACAGACATCTCGAAATTCGGGCTTATTTATGCCGGAGCACAAAAAAACATGGGTCCTGCCGGTTTAACCGTTGTCATAGTTCGCGAGGATCTTTTGGACAGAACTCCCGAAAACGTTCCGCCCATGCTTAACTACAAGGTTCAAGCAGAGAACGACTCGATGTTAAACACCCCTCCGACATATGCTATATATATCCTTTCGTTAGTTCTCGATTGGATAAAAAACGACATAGGTGGCCTTTCAAACATGAAATCACACAATGAGAAAAAAGCGGCGATTTTGTATGATTTCGTTGATCAAAGCAAACTTTTCAGCAACGTTGTTGAACCGTCTGATCGCTCGCTTATGAACATAACTTTTGTAACGGGCAACGAAGAGATTGACAAAAAGTTTTGCAAACAAGCCGAAAGTAACGGGTTTATTAACCTTAAAGGACATCGTTCAGCCGGTGGTATGAGAGCTTCGGTTTACAACGCAATGCCTATCGAGGGCGTCAAAGCGCTTGTAGATTTTATGAATAAATTTGAAAAAGAAAACGGATAGGATTAAATTTAATGTTTAATATTAAAATTCTTAACAATATAAGCAAAAGCGGAATCGAAAGATTACATGAAAATCTATACAACTGTTCCGAACAAACAGATTCGCCCGACGGAATAATTTTAAGAAGTGCCGATTTAAAAACAGCTCCAATCCCAAAAAATGTTGTAGCAATAGCGCGAGCCGGAGCGGGAGTTAACAATATTCCAATCGAAGAATGTACCGAAAAAGGCATATGTGTTTTTAACACTCCCGGGGCAAACGCAAACGGAGTTAAAGAACTTGTTATCGGCGCTATGTTTATGGCGGCGAGAAACATGTCCGAAGCAATTGATTGGATTAAAACAATTTCGGACAAAGGTGACGAAATTCCGAAACTTGTTGAAAAAGGAAAGTCTGCGTTTGTGGGTCCTGAACTTGCCGGAAAAAACCTCGGCATAATTGGCCTTGGGGCTATTGGTGTCGGTGTTGCAAACGCCGCCGTGGCGCTTGGAATGACGGTTTATGGATATGACCCGTATATCTCTGTTAACGCCGCTTGGGGTCTTTCGAGGGCGGTTAACCATTCAACCGACATAAACGAAATCTTTAAAAACTGCGATTATATAACAATTCATATACCCGAAACCGAGGCAACAAGAGGGTTTTACAACAAAGAAAGTCTTTTCAAGATGAAAGACGGGGTTAGGCTTTTGAACTTTGCGCGTGGCGGCCTTGCCAACACAAAGGATATCTTGGAAGCGGTTAGGGTTGGCAAAATTGCTTGCTATGTAACTGACTTTCCCGACAAAAATCTCGTTAATCAACGTGGTATAATAGCGATACCGCATCTTGGCGCATCAACCCCCGAATCGGAGGAAAACTGTGCGTCTATGGCGGCAAGGGAACTTGCAAACTACCTTGAATGTGGTTCTATAGTAAACTCGGTTAACTTTCCCGACTGTGAACTTTTGCCGCCCGAACACCAAAGAATTACGATAATAAACAAAAATGTTCCGGGAATGCTTGCCGCTATAACCTCGATTGCGACTAACCTTTCTATAAATATCGACAACCTTGTAAACAAAACGGGTAAAGACAACTCGGTCGCATACACTGTTTTGGATGTCAACACAGATTGTTCGGGGGAACTGGAAGAGGCACTTAAAGCTGTTGAAGGAGTAATTAGAGTTAGAACAATCGGCGGTCTATAAAATCAATAAAATAGCGAAGCTTTTGCATAGTAACGCATAAGCTTCGCTTTGGAATTAAAGAGATTTGACAAAATGTTCGGCGGTGTCGACAAATTCGACAAGGTTTGATACTTTGGCTTTGAGAAACTTTTTTAAGTTGACTTTGGTTTTTCGGTTAATTCCGCTAGCTCCGCCAACGGCAAGGCCGACAACAGAACCAACTGCGGCACCGACCAAAACGTTTCCCATAACCGTTTTGCTTTTAACACAACATTTCATTTTTGAGGTATTCCTTTCGATGTTTTCGGCGATATCTACGCTACGGCATAGTACTACCTTGGAAATAGTGTTACCCAAATTTTAATGTTTACTCAAAGATATAACAGCGCACATCTTTAAATTTTTATCAAAAGGAATGTTGGATAGATGAAACAACCAAAGAGAGCTCTTGCAATTCACGATATATCTTGTTTTGGAAGATGTTCCTTAACCGTTGCGCTCCCGATAATTTCGGCGGCGGGAATCGAATGTGCGGTTGTTCCAACCGCTTTGCTTTCGACACACACGGGTGGTTTTGAGGGGTTTACAAAAAAAGATCTTACAAGCGAGATTATGCCGATAGCTAACCATTGGAAATCTCTTGATCTTAACTTCGACGTCATCTACACAGGGTATCTTGCGTCGGTTCAACAGGTCGAAAAGGTTGTTGAACTTGTAAAGATGTTTAAAACGGAAAATACAATTTTAATCGTCGACCCCGTTATGGCGGACAACGGAAAGCTGTATTCAAGTTTTGATAAGAAATTTCCGAGCGAAATGAAAAAACTTTGTTCGCTTGCTGATGTAATTATTCCGAACATAACCGAAGCCTCGCTTCTTGCGGATGTTAAATATAAAAATCTCCCCCACACCGAGAAATACATAAACGAGCTTTTAAAAAATCTTTATGAAACGTTTGAAAAACGAATTGTGCTTACCGGAGTTTGTTTTGACAACAATTTTCTCGGAGCCGCGGTTTTGCAAAATGACGAACAGCCAACATACTGTTTCGGAGAGAGGATAAGCGGAAGCTATCACGGAACGGGGGATATCTTCGCTTCTAGCGTTGTTTGCGGAATAATGTCCGGAAAAAATCTTGTTCAAGCGTCTGAGATAGCGGTTGAGTTCACAAGACATTGCATATCTTTAACATATAAAATGGGAACCGACCCGAAATATGGGGTTAGCTTTGAACTTGCTATCCCGAAATTATTACAACTTTTAAACGATTAGAGAGATATTATGCCGATAAACATTGTTATTTTTGAACCGCAAATACCCCAAAATACGGGAAACATCGCAAGGACGGCGGCGGCAACCAACAGTCGGTTACATCTTGTAGGGCCTATGGGTTTTACAATAGACGATAAAAAGCTAAAGCGAGCCGGACTTGATTATTGGTATTTGCTCGATATAACATACTATAAAAACACCGAAGAATTTTTTGAAAAGAATAATGGACAGATGTTTTTTTTCTCGACAAAATCTCCTAAATACCACACAGAAGCAGAGTTTAGCGACGACTGTTATTTAATTTTTGGTCGAGAAGACAAAGGAATTAGCGAGGATATCCTTAATAAGAATGTCGAAAGATGCGTTAGAATTCCGATGTTTGATCAAGCGAGAAGCCTTAATCTTTCCAACGCTGTCGCAATCGGCGTCTATGAAGCGTTGCGACAAAATGATTACTTTAATCTTAAAACTATAGAAACCAAGATATTACATAATCCCAAAAGATAGGAGCGCAAGGGACAAAGATGATTAGCACCAAAAATAATGTTATAACGTCAACTGCCGGGACAAGAACGGTTGGGGGAAGAAATTCAGAAGTTTCAAAACTGGTTCCTGCCGGTTGTATAATGGCGGGGTTTAGTTCGTTTGATGCTGCGGTTGAGGGACAAAACCCGCTTGAAAAAGTAATAGGTGACATAGCTTATTTTAAGCTGGATAACGTGTCAAAGGGAGAAAAGATTTTTTCAACACCTTTTGACAAAACCGATTTTGAACAGGTGTCTCTTCCGCATTTTAAAAAAGACAGCCAACTTAAAAACGACGGCTCAAAGGCGTTGTTCTATGGGGTTGAGTTTGATTTTGACGGAAACAAGATAGGGTATAACAGCGTCATAGCGCTTGAAGGTATCTTTGGAGTTGTCGACGTCTACATAAATGATGATCTTGTACAAACTATCGACGACGCGTACTACACAACCGAAATTGTTATAACCGATTATGCTAAACGTGGCAAAAACACTCTTGGATTAAAAATATACAAAAGCGACCACCAAGTTATAGACAGGTTAACCGAGGGTTATCTCGGAATATACAGAAACATAATTTTGTCGTACAAATCGATAACTTCGATAAACGACATAGTAGTTACAACCGAAAAGCAGGGTGTTGACGGGGTTGTTACCGCCGATATAGTCTATTCGTCATATGCAAAAGAAGACCTCCAATATGGCGGGGAGATAGTTTTGTGTGTGTTGAAAAACGGCGAAACGGTCGCGAAGAAAACTGTTGAGTTTAAACCGGCAAACAGGTTTTCTTATTCGTGTGAGCGGATGACTGTTTTGGTTGAAGACGCAAAGATGTGGTCGACTTCGACACCAAATCTATATAGACTTATAGTGTCGTTGAAACCAAAACACCAGGCAGTTAGCGACGTTAAAGCGTTGAACTTTGGTTTTTCAAACTATAAAATTAAAGAGATAGAACAAAAAAACAAGAAATGTTTGGTGACAACACACAATGATAAACGTTTTGTGTTTAAGGGCGGATACTTTAACCATTCGGATAATTTTGAATGTGATGTAAACGCCACCGTTAACCAATTAAGAAAACTTAAAGAAAACGAGTTTAATTCTATAGTTATTGATAACGCAAGCGAACTCATGTTGACTATATGCGACCATATAGGGATGTCTGTTGTTGTAAGAATTCCGTTAACCGTTCCGAAGTTTTCGGGGAAAAAAAGCCGTTTGACGGATAAAGCTACTCAACAAGCGCTTAAACGTGCCGCCGTTGCGGTTACCCAATTTAAAAACCACCCGTCTGTTTCAAGTTGGCTTGTAGACTCGGAAAACGAATTTTTTCACGCAACGCTTGGAAATATGGTTAAAACTATCGACGATTCAAGAATTATGATTATTAAAAACGATTTTTCGCTTGGGGTAAGCGACGTTGTCGCGGTTGGAACTATAAAACAAAACGAACTTGCTCGATATGGCGAGAGAAAACTTGTTAATATTTCAAAAGCCGGTGGACGGTTTAAATCAAACAGTTGGATAAGTTATTTTCCGCTTTTAGTGTTAAATTTTTCAAAACAGGATATTGTACAAAGTTTTGAAAAGATATCGGGTTCATATAATATGTCGGGGGGATTTATAAGTGTTTTGCCCGTCAACATTTCCGACATGGAAATTTGCAAAAGAGCTTTTTCAATGATGATGAGCCCTGCTCCGGAAAACAGGAAAATTAAAAAGAAGATAAAAAGACCAAATGAAAACTTGAGCATTGTTGAAAGGATTAGAATCTTCTTTAATATAAACACAAAGAAAAAAAGCGAGCCCCTTAAAATGCAACCTGCAATCGAAATCGAACAAGTAAAACAACAAGACAACAACCAACAAACGGTTAAAAACGACGTAAAAGTTATGTCGCAAACCGACGCGACGGAAAGAGAAGAACGTCCAAATCAAGACAACCCACAACAGCTGCTTCAAGACGATATACAAAACGAGGCCGATGAGGGGACAAAAAAAGACGTTGTCGGCGAAAATGATAAACAAGAGCCGGAACAAGATTTAAAAACCGAACCAAAACCTGTTCAAGACATTGTAGAGACTATAGAGCAAGCAAACGGATCGGAAAAAATGATTGAGCCAAAACAAAAAACAGACGAACCTCAAAAAGAAGATACAACAACTTATGAAACTACGGAAGCGGGGGACATTGTAGAAACAGTTGAATAGTAAAAAAAACGGACACTTTTATAAATATAAAAGTTCACTTGAAAAACAGCGAGAGATAAACGAGAGAGTAAGCTGTATGACGTTAAAGGAAAAAACAAAGCTTTTGTTAAGCGAGGATTTTTCTAAAGTGGGCGGTTGTGAACGCGTTGGGATAGCGTCGATTAAATTTAAAAAAAGCGGTTTGGGACAAAACGTCACTAACCAAATATTTTTAGACGGTGGGAGTATGCAAAGACCCACCGCCTTTTTGTCATGTGCGGCAATCTCGTCAAGCTTCGACAGAAATCTTGCGTTTGATATCGGTCAAGCGGTTGCAAAACAACTTATAAAGCAACAAGTTGATGTTGTTATCGTTCCGTCCGCCGGAATAAAAAGAAACGTTTTAAACGGCAACAACTATGAATGTTATTCGGAAGACCCTTTTTTGTCGGGCAACATCTGTGCGGGGTTAGTTAACGGAATTGAGTCGTTGGGGATTTGTGCCGCTATAAAAGATTTTTTGTCGTGCAGCAGAATAAAAAGAAGATTTACAACAAATTGTATAATCGACAAAAAAGCACTAAATGAGATATATATCGAAGCACAAAGAATAGCTGTATTAAACTCGAAACCCTCCTGTGTTATCGTTTCGGGAAACAAAATAAACGGAGAATATGTAGCGCAAAGCAAAAAATATATCGAAGATTTGAGAAACAAGCTCGGATTTTGCGGTTTAATTGCGAGCGCTAACTGTGGGGTTGAAAACAGAGGCGAGTCTATCTCGGCAGGGGTTGACCTTGATATGTCGGGAGAGGCAACAAAAACCGATAAAGAAACAGAAAATCTCGTTAAAAAAGGAACGATTAGCGAAAAAACGATTTTAGACTCTGCTTTTGAAGTTGCTATGTTGTCCGACTATGTTAGTTGTTCAAGGTCGGTTGCGGACGATTATGATATCTCGGAAAATCAATTTCTTTCTCAAAAATCGGTTGAACAAACGGCGGTGCTGTTGAAAAACGAAAGCGAGTTTTTGCCTTTTTCCCAAAACGAAAAGATAGCGATAATAGGAAGTTTTGCGGATTACAAAACAGACGAAAAAAAGTCGATGGTTGATGTTCTTTTTGAACAAAATGTGTCGTTTGATTTTGCGAAAGGTTATAACCGCGACGGAACAACAAACGACAAGCTTATAAACGAAGCAAAGGTTATGGCGAAAAATGCACACAAAACCATAGTGGTTGTTGGGGCTTTTAATCCGTTTGAAACAAACGTAAAAAAAGACCGCGAGGATATATCTCTTTCGCAAGGTATGTTAAAGCTGATTAATTCGTTAGCCGCAGAGACAAAAAACATTTTGGTTGTTCTTACGTCGCATGAACCTGTGCAACTTCCGTTTTTGGATAGAGTTAAAAGTGTTATGGTGGTTGATATATCGGCGTGTAAAGGCGAGACGGCGGCGTTTAATTTAATTTTCGGAAACTGTTGTCCGTCGGGCAAGCTTGCGGAAAGTTGGCCCGAAAAACTGTCGCAAATGCCGACGACAATGTTTGTCGAAAAGGATAAACATACACAGGAATATCGCGAAGGGATCTATGTCGGATATCGATACTTTCAAAGTGTTGGGCAAAAACCTATGTTTCCGTTTGGGTTTGGGCTTTCATATTCTGAATTTGAACATAGCGACATGCGACTTGACAGGACGTCAATTGCGGAACTTGAAACGTTGACCGTATCATTTTGCATTAAAAATGTCGGTCGATATGTCGCCGCAGACGTTGTTCAAATTTACGTTTCAAAAAAAGACGAACAATATATACAGCTTAAGAATTTTGAAAAGATATTTCTTTTGCCAAACGAAAAAAGAACAGTCGAATTGAAATTGCCCCGAACAGCGTTTTCAAGATATAACCCGAAAACAGAAGGCTGGCAGGAACAACCCGGAGAATACACCGTCCATCTTGCTTGCGACGCACAAAATATTTTGATGTCTTGCGACGTTGAAATTTTGGGCAAAAGCGTTTTAGCTATGCCAAACTACTTTGATGCCGAAGATATAAAAACTATGGGAGAAAAGGCGTTTTACAATATTGCCGAATTCTCGAAAAAACAATCAAACTATAGAGAGTTTTCCATTAACTCAACGGTATTAGAGTTGTCGCGTTGTTCAGCGGGAATAGCGTTTAAAAAGATGCTGGAGGATAGCGAAATTTCAAAACATTCTGATTTTGAAAATCTTCCGTTGCGTTGTGTATTGGCGCTTTCAAAAGGTGAGGTGTCTAAAAAGTCTATTAATGCGTTGGTGAGTTTTTGCAACAAAAACATAAAAGGTACGATAAAAAATTTAATTTTACCTTAATAATAAAAGATAATATCTATTTGACGATTGCGTTTTGATATTCAAAAAAAGAGGGGAGATTTCAATAATGGTGTTTAGCTTAGTGATGGCACAAAAAGACCTTGAAGCCGTGGTTGAATTATACGAGTTGTCAAGCGATTATTTTGACTCGACAAAAAATCTTGAAGGATGGAACACAAAAAGATACCCAACCGCAAAACACGCTAAAAAAGCGTTCGAGCGCAAAGAACTTTTTATAGTACATCTCGACGGACAAGCGGTTGGAACGGTGACATTAAGCGAAGATAGACCGCAAGAATACGCCGAGGTTAACTTTGAGGCAGACGGCGGGCAAAAGATATTGTACATACTGCTTATATGTGTTTCTCCAAATTTTAGAAAACTTGGAGTAGGGCAAAGAATTATGAATTTTGTATCACAATATGCACAACAAAATCAGTTTAAAGCTATTCAAACCGATTGTTCGATCTTTAACGAACCGGTTAAAGCTCTTTATAAAAACTCCGGTTTTTACGAGGTTGGAATGGTTGATAAACAGCTCGAAAAGAAAAACGGAATTAAATGGTATTGTTGCTTTGAAAAAATCGTTGGATAGTTTTTATTTTCTTAAACGAAAAAACAACCGAATAATCCATGTGCAAAGTAAATAATAGTGAAAAAAAGGCGTTTTGTCGTCTCGTGCTTGCATAAAAATAACAGTGAATGCTTGAATAATCTGTCGATACTTTGGATTTGTCGGCGGATTATTTGCTTTTTAAACACGAAAGTTTTAACAAATTTGTAGAAATTTTAATTATTATCTGATATTATTATTAATGTTACGATTTGCCCGGTATTGTATAGTAATAATGGTGACAAAGTTTTTTGTCTAAGGAAAGATAGAATGCATAAAAAAATCAATCAAAACAACAAAGGATTTTCGCTTGTCGAACTGGTGATAGTTGTCGCGGTTATAGCGGTTATCGCTTTGCTTATATCGTTGCAGTATCTCGAATATGTCGAAAATTCTCGACAAACGAACGACCTTCAAACAGCCACTCATATTCTAAGGGGGCTTACAACCTCGATAGTCGACCCTAAAAACGGGGTGCTTGCCGGTTATGTCATAGAGGTTGTTTGGTATACAAGCGCGCCGATAGACGAAGAACATCTATATAGCAGGTTTTATGTTAAAACTCCGTCGCCGTTTAGAAGCTCTGTGTTCACAGAGGCCGGAATTCCGCCCATGACAAGGAATAACGATATAACGGACGAAATAACGTATGATATAATGGAAACGCTAAATAAGCAAACAAAAACCGACGAAGATTTTGGGCTTTATGGTGACATAGGCGAAGCACAGTCTAAACTTGCGAAAGAGGCGAGCCTTGTTATACATATCGATTCGACAACGGGGCGAATGGCGCTTGCAAGACACATAGACTCCGATTATGACGGAGACGTTAATATTTGGTATGATAGGTTTGGGCTTGATATAATCGAAGCGACAAGGCCGGAAGAAGATATGATTACGGTTCAACAACTGCCGGGGCAAGAGCCCGAACAAGAGACTGAACAAGAGACTGAACAAGAGCTCGAACAAGAACCTGAACAAGAACAAGAATAAACCGGAATTTTCGGTTTTGAAAAACTAAATAATACAAATATAAAGGAGACATAATCAATGGGCACACCACATATAGCTGCAAATAAAGGCGATGTTGCAAAATCAATTTTGCTTCCGGGAGATCCGAAAAGGGCAAAATATATAGCGGATAACTTTCTTGAAAACCCCGTTTGTTTTAACGAAGTCAGGGGGATGTTAGGTTACACCGGAACGTACAAAGGAAAAAAAATATCGGTCATGGGAACAGGGATGGGAATTCCGTCTAT
The DNA here is from genome assembly GCA_964370565.1 of uncultured Oscillospiraceae bacterium. GTDB lineage: Bacteria > Bacillota > Clostridia > Oscillospirales > Ruminococcaceae > CAYJAY01. The sequence goes on from CAYJJR010000001.1 coordinate 22,246, forward strand.
ATCAATCTATATCAACGAGCTTATGAGCGAATATGGTTGTGAAAACCTTATCCGCATAGGAACATGCGGTTCGTTTAAAGCCGAGATTGGCCTTGGTGATGTTGTCATAGCTATGGGAGCTTGTTCCGACGCAGGGTTCCTTCGCAACACGTTTGCGGGCGATTACTCCGCAATAGCAGATTTCGATCTTTTAAAATCGGCATATGAAAAATCCGTTGCTGCCGGAAAAAAAGTGACAGTCGGGAATATACTTTCAAGCGAGATGTTTTACCCGATGTGGGAAAACGAAAAGTTTGATAACTGGGAAAAGTTTGGGGTAATCGGGGTCGAGATGGAAGCGGCTGCACTTTACACGATATCGAAAAAATTCGGCGCGCGTTCGCTCGCTATCTGCACCGTTTCGGACAACTTCAAGGTTCCGGGAATTCTTACGCCTGAAGAAAGAGAAACCACACTTAACGATATGATAACGATAGGGCTTGAAACCGCTTGGGAGTTTTCTGAATAATGTGGTTTGATAGATTAATCGGGTTTTTTGGTTTTAAATCAAGAGAAGCTTTTTGGTCTCTCTTTAAAGAGGGAATACGGTTTTGTATAGTCGGCGTTATTAACACAGTTATATTTTATATAATATATCTTTTGTTTTTGTATATTGATGTTAATGTTTACATAAGCTATATAATAGCGTTTGTGGTTGCGACGTTCCATTCTTACATTCTCGGAAACCTTTTTGTTTTCAAGACAAAACATAAAGAGACCGGCGCCGAAATCTCGGTTGCGGCGGGGGAAGGCCTTTTTAAAGGTAAACGTTTTGTAAAGGTTTATGTTGCATATGGCTTTACAATAGTTTTAGGGCTTGCTCTAGTTTGGTTTGACGTTAATATTTTAGGATTAACCGAAGAGATAGCCCCCCTTATTAACTTATTTGTAACTACGCCTGTAAACTTTTTAATTAATAAATTTTGGGCGTACAAAGACTAAAAAAAAGTGCTTGCAATATTAAAAACGGTATGTTATACTGTTTGTAGAAGGAAGAGTGGGTTTGCCCGCTCTTTCATGTTTGTAAAGATAAATTTAAAAGTCAAGATATTTGGAGAAAAGAATGGCAAAAAAAATGAATACGGCGAGTTTGGTTAGAGAAGCTATTGAACCTATTGCCGTCGAACAAGGATTAATGCTTTGGGATGTGCGGTTTGAAAAAGAAGGTCCCGAATGGTTTTTGAGGGCGTTTATAGACAAAGAGGGCGGAGTTGGGCTTGACGATTGTGAAAAGTTTAGCCGAGCTATCGACCCGATTTTAGACCAGCTTGACCCAACTGAACACAGTTATTTTCTTGAAGTTTCCTCCCCTGGAATTGGGAGAACGTTGACAAACGATAAACACCTTGATGCATATATCGAAAAAGAGGTAGAACTTAAACTTATTCGACCCGACAACGAGGGAAAAAAAGAGTTTTTCGGAATGCTTAAAGGATATGATGATAAAGAAATTTCGACTGAGATTGACGGACAGACAAAGGCTTTTGATAAAAAAGCGTTGGCATATATTAAAGCATCGGAACAAGATCTATTTGGAGGAAAAAAATAATGAATGCCGAATTTTTTGAAGCGCTGGCACTCCTTGAAAAGGAAAAAGGAATACCGGCGGAGTATATCATTGAAAAGATAAAAAACGCTATTTTAATAGCAACAAAAAAGGAATATGGAAACGGCGATAACATAGTTGTCGACATCGACCCTGAAAAGAAAAACTTTTCAGTATACCTTACAAAAAACATAGTTGAAGAGGTTGAAAATCCCGAGCTTGAGATTACGCTTGAAGACGCTAAAAAGATGAAGGCGCGTTCAAAACTCGGCGGAGTGCTTGAAATTCCTATTAAAACAAAGGATTTCGGCAGAATTGCGGCACAAACCGCGAAACATGTTATCCATCAAAACATACGTGAGGTTGAGCGCAAGATATTGTTTGACGAGATTTCGGAAAAACAAGGCGAGCTTTTGACCGTTACGGTAATGAAGATAGACCACAAAAAAGGCGCGGCAGTTGTCGAGATTGGGAAAAACGAAGCGATGCTTCCAAAGTCCGAGATGCTCCCCGGTGAGGAGATAAGAGAGGGCGACAGGATAAAAGTATACATCGTAGAGGTTGCCTCGACCGACCATGGACCCAAAATTATGATATCGCGCACCCATTCAAACATAATAAGAAGGATGCTTGAAACCGAGGTTCCCGAAATATTCGATGGAACGGTTGAGATTAAAGGAATTGCAAGGGAAGCGGGAGCGAGAACTAAGATAGCGGTTTATTCAAAAGATCCTAACGTAGACCCGAGAGGGGCGTGTATCGGCCCTCGCGGAAGTCGAATTGCAACGATAGTTGAAGAACTCGGCGGCGAGAAAATCGACGTGGTTCTTTGGAGCGAAAATCCCGACGAGTTTATCTCGGAAGCGCTTTCGCCCGCAAACGTTAAAAGCGTTGAGGTTATAGACCCCGAAACCAAAGCTTGTAAAGTAACCGTTCCGGACCATCAACTTTCTCTTGCTATCGGAAACAAAGGACAAAATGCGCGACTTGCGGCGCGTCTTACAGGATTTAAAATAGATATTCGCCCCGAAAGCGGATACTATGGCGAGGAAGAATAAAACACGAAAATATAAATTGAAATTTATATTTTCGTGTGGCAAATTTGAAGTAAAGCCAAAAATTCAAATTTGCGGCAGGGCGAAGATATAAAGAAACTAAATTAAAACTAAAGTAAATAGTTTTCGTGTGGCAAATTTGAAGCAAAGCCAAAAATTCAAATTTGCGGCAGGGCGAAGATTTGAAACTAAATTAAAACTAAATTAAATAGTTTTCGTGTGGCAAATTTGAAGTAAAGCCAAAAATTCAAATTTGCGGCAGGGCGAAGATATAAAGAAACTAAATAAAGAAGGCTTGGGGCAAAAACATGACGGGCAAAACAAAGAAAGTTCCCGAAAGAATGTGTGTCGGCTGTCGAGCCGGCAAACAAAAACAACAGCTTTTGCGTATAGTGTGCAACAAAAACGGCAATATATTGGTTGACAAAACCGGAAAAGCCGAGGGCAGGGGCGCATATGTATGCAAGTCAAAGCAATGTCTCGAAAAAGCATTGAAAAACAAAGGTTTAAACCGTGCTTTTAAAAGAGAGATCCCAAAAGAGATAATGGAAAATCTCGCTTGTGAGATAGAGGATTAATTAAAAGATATGAAAAACAGCTTTAGCAACCCCGTTTGCTCGGCGATTTCGATGTGTCGAAAGGCGGGAAAGCTTGAAATTGGGTTCGACGTGACCGAAACTGCGGTTAAAAAAAAGACCGCAAAGCTTGTGGTGATTGCTTTGGACGCGTCGCCGAGAACCGAAAAAAATATACTAATGGCATGTGAACAAAACAACATCCGCACTGTTAAGCTAAACGTTACGATGGAACTTATTGAACTGTCTGTCGGAAGAAAGTTTGCGGTTGCGGCGGTATTGGACGAAAACTTTGCGAAACTAATTGAAACAAAAGCCGGATAGGGAGGACGTTATATGGTAATAAAATATAAGCTAGGAGAGCTTGCGAAGGATTTAAATCTGCCGAACAAGGAGGTTGCGGCAGTCTTTTCGGGGAAGTTTAAAGACGAAAAGAAGCATACGACTATTTTGTCTGAAGTTGAATTAAACTTTGCGTTTGATGCTTTAAGCAAAAAATTTGAGGTTGAAAGTTTTGACAGCTTTTTATCTTCGGGACAGAAGAAACAAGAGCCAAAAGTCGTTGAGCCTGTTCAAAAACCGGCGACCCAAAACCCAAGGCCGACAGGGCAACAAGTTCAACCGCAAAACAAATCGACAGCACAAAATCAAACAGCACAAAATCAAACGGGACAAAATCAAGGTTGGCAGAAAAAGCCGCCTCAAAGACCCGTGCAACAAAGTCAAAATCAAAGCCAAAACCAAAGCCAAAATCAAAATCAAAATAGAAACCAAAACCTTAATCAATCTCAAAGGCAAAAGAATAACCCAACAGGCGACAGAATACGTCCGCTGAAGCCTGAGAAGCAAAATGTTGAAACTGTTTCAAAAGAACGTGTTGTCCATCATATCGACACAAGAGTTTCGGAAGTTAACATAGATAAATATAACGAAAAGTATGATCAGATTGCGCAGAATTCTTTTAATAATAAAAAGAACTTCAATCAAACTAACAAGCAAAAGCTCAATCAAAGATCTAAACAACGTCGTCAGCAACGCGTTGTCCGTGAGACCGAAGCTGAAAAACTAATGCGTATCCAGCTTGAAAAAGCAAGAAAAGCCCAGCTTAAAGTTTCGATTCCGGAAGAAATTTCGGTTGGGGAACTTGCTACACGTCTTAAAGTGACGGCAGCAGTAGTTATTAAATACTTAATGGGTGTCGGAATGATGGCATCTATAAGCGATGTTATCGACTTTGACACAGCAACACTTGTGGCAGAAGAACAAGGCGCAAAGGTTGAAAAGGAAGTTGTTGTGACTATCGAAGAACGTCTTATCGATGACACAGAAGACCGTTCGGGCGATCTTGTTGAAAGAAACCCGATAGTCGTTGTTATGGGACACGTCGACCACGGAAAAACTTCGCTTCTTGACTATATTCGCCAAACAAACGTAATAGCCGGCGAAGCCGGTGGTATTACCCAACATATCGGAGCATATCGCGTTGCGGTTCCGGGAGATAGATTTGTAACGTTCCTCGATACGCCGGGACATGAAGCGTTTACTTCGATGAGGGCAAGGGGAGCCATGGTAACCGATATTGCAATATTGGTTGTTGCGGCGGACGACGGAATTATGCCCCAGACGGTTGAAGCTATTAACCACGCAAAAGCTGCCGGAGTTTCGGTTATCGTTGCTATCAACAAGATAGACAAAACCGAAGCTAACGTTGAAAAAGTTAAACAACAGCTAACCGAACATGAACTTATTCCGGAAGAATGGGGCGGAGACATTGTGTGCGTGCCAGTATCTGCAAAGACGGGCGACGGCGTCCCCGACCTTTTAGAGATGCTAACTATCGTAAGCGATGTTAAAGAGCTTAAAGCAAACCCCGACCGCCTTGCTAAAGGAACGGTTATCGAAGCGCGTCTTGACAAAGGACGCGGAGCGGTAGCGACGCTTCTAGTTCAAAACGGAACGTTGAGAGCCGGGGACGTTGTAATTGCGGGAACGGTCACAGGCAGGGTTAGAACGATGTCGGACGACCACGGAATGCCTATCGAGGTTGCGGGTCCGTCTACCCCCGTCGAGATCACGGGATTTTCCGAAGTTCCTGTTGCGGGCGAAGTTTTCAACGCGGTTGAAGACGAACGTTTAGCACGTGAACTTGCCGACCAAAGAAGAACAGACGAAAAAGAAAAGGTGTTTAATAGCGCGACAAAAGTTACGCTTGACAACCTATTTAGCCATATAGAAGAAGGTCAACTAAAAGACCTTAACATAATAGTTAAAGCTGATGTTCAAGGTTCTGCCGAAGCGGTTAAACAAAGTTTGCTTAAACTTTCAAACGAGGAAGTTAGGGTTAAAGTTATCCACACAGGAGTTGGCGGAATTAATTCGTCCGACATAATGCTAGCGGAGGCTTCGGGCGCTATTGTAGTTGGGTTTAACGTTCGTCCTGACGTAACCTCTATTGAACAAGCGGAACAAAAAAGCGTTGAGATGCGTATGTATCGTATTATATACGACGCGATTAATGACGTTAAAGACGCGCTTAAAGGTATGCTTGCGCCCAAGACAAGGGAGGCGGAACGCGGAAGAATTGAGATTCGCGAGGTATACAAGATATCCTCGGTCGGAACAGTTGCCGGATGTTACGTTCTTTCGGGTAACGTTTCAAGGGGTGACCTTATCCGCGTAGTTCGCGACGGAATTATTATCCACGATGATAAGGTTGGATCTTTGAGAAGGTTTAAAGACGATGTTAAAGAGGTAGCCTCGGGATTTGAATGTGGTATAACGCTTGAGAAATTCGCCGATATCAAAAACGGAGACGTTTTTGAATCGTACGTAATAGAAGAATATAGGGATTAGATTTTAAGTGAATAATTACTGCAACACCGCATTTTTCGGTGTTGCAGTTGTATTAACAAAAAGGAGGAAACTTAAATGCCGTCACACAGAATAGACCGATTAAACAAAGATATGAAGCAGGAGCTTTCCTCGCTTATACAAAACATGAAAGATCCGAGAATCGACAGTTTTCTTTCGGTTATGCGCGTAGAGGTCACAAGCGACCTTTCGTATGCAAAGGTTAATATCGGGTCGATAAAAGGCTATGAAAGCGCTAAAGAGGCGTGTGCCGTTTTAAAAAAAGCCGCAGGACACCTAAGGACTAATATATCAAAAAATATGAAGATACGAAAAGCGCCGGAACTTATCTTTATTCCGGACGACTCGACAGAATATTTTAACAAGATTAGTTCGATACTAGAGGGGCTAAAAGATGAGCAAGACAAATAATATATCTATAGAAAAAGTCGCAGAGCTTTTGAAGCAAAACGATGAAATTTTGATTTTACCGCACAAAAATCCCGATGGGGATACTTTGGGGTGTGCGTTTGCGTTGCGTGAAGCACTTGAGATTTTAGGCAAAAAAGCGCTTGTTTCGCCGAGCGGAACGATTCCGTCAAGGTATTGTTACATGACAGAAAAGTTTAGCAAAGACAGCGAAAAAGATTTTAAACAACCGTACATCGTCGCGGTGGACACAGCGTCGGTGCAGCTTGTTGACGAACAACATAAATCACTTTGCGAAAACGCCGACATTAGCATAGACCACCATCAAAGCAACGAAGGCTTTGCGAAAAATACATTGGTAGATTCGTCAAGTTCGAGCTGTTGCGAGATAGTTTTCGACGTTATAAAAACCCTTGGTGTAGAAATAAACCACTACATTGCAAGTTGTATATACACAGGTCTTGCGACAGATACCGGTTGTTTTAAATATCGCAATACGACGATTAAAAGCCACCTTGTCGCGGCCGAGGTCATGGAATACGGCATAGACATAGCCGAACTTAACCGAATTTTGTTTGAGCAAAAAAGCCGCGCACGACTTGAACTTGAAAAACTTGCAGTAGCAAGCATCGAGTACTATTTTTCGGACAAAGTCGCTATTATATTTTTAACACGTGAGATGTTTGAACTGTCGGGAGCAAAACCCCACGATGTCGAGGGAATAACCCCAATCCCAAAAATGATAGAGGGGGTTGAAGTTGGGGTTACAATTCGCGAACTCGGGGAAGAAACGCTAAAGGTAAGCCTTAGAACCAACAAGATAGATGCCGCGGCTATCTGTCGTGAGTTTGGGGGCGGAGGACACAAAGGCGCCGCCGGATTTGAGATAAAAGATAAAGATATTTCAAGCTTGAAGATAAAGTTGCTTGCAAAGATTAACGACAGTCTCGAAAAACTGTAGATTTTTGAATAGCGGAGAACTATGATGAACGGTGTTATAGTTGCATACAAGCCAAAAGATTTTACGTCGTTTGACGTGATAGCAAAACTTAGAAGAACTTTAGGCACAAAAAGTATAGGACACGGAGGAACGCTCGACCCTATGGCGACGGGGGTTCTTCCTCTTTATATCGGAAAGTCTACCAAAGCGGTAGACCTTAACCCGAACAAGACCAAAAGGTATCTTGCGAATTTTAAATTTGGAATTAGAACCGACACGGGAGACATAACGGGCGACGAAATCGAAACATCGGACGGTTTTCCGACTAACGACGAACTAATGGACGCAACGCTTGATTTTGTGGGAAACATTTCTCAGCTTCCGCCGATGTATTCGGCGGTTAAGATAGGCGGAAAAAAGTTATACCAACTTGCGCGAGAGGGAAAGACTGTCGAGCGAAAACCGCGCGAAATCGAGATCTATGGATTTAACATCCTCGATATCGACAGGGAAAACAAAGTGGTAACGGCAGACATATCTTGTTCGCAAGGTACATATATAAGAACACTTTGTGAAGATTTTGCACAAAGTTTGAACCACAAAGCAACACTTTGTTCGCTTGAACGTACCGAGAGCGGTGGTTTTTCGGTTGAACAAAGCTTTACAATAGAGGAAATAACGGCGGCGGTCGAGGGCGAAAGAGTTGACGAAGTTTTAATGTCGGTTGAAACGGTGTTTAAAAACTATAGAAAACTTGAACTTAATCAAGACTATCAAAAACGTTATTTAAACGGAATGACGTTGAATTTAAATCAAGATATAAACGACGGTATCTATCGAGTTTACCTTGAAAATTCTTTCCATTCACTTTGCAAAGTTACGGATAAAAAGTTAAAAAAGGTAAAAAGTTTTGAATAGTTTGGAGAATATAACAAAAGAGAACATTAAAAGAGCGGTAGCGGTCGGATATTTTGATGGAGTTCATATAGGACATAAAAAGGTTATCGGCGAGATGGTTGAGTTTGCTTTACAAAACAACCTAACCCCAACGATACTTACATTTAATTTTGATAAACTTCGACCGGAACTTAAAGGGAAAATAGATTTAATCTCAAAACAAAAAAGAAACGAAATTTTCAAACAACTTTCGGTAGAACAACATGTCGAGGTTGATTTTAGTAAAGTTACAGACATGACGGAACAGGATTTTTTTGATAAATTTCTCTGTGAAAAGGGGCTTTGTGCAGCGGCTGTTTTTGTCGGGGATGACTTTAGGTTTGGCAAAAACCGTTGTGGAGACATAAAAAGCCTTGAACAATTTGCCAACAAAAAAGGCATTAAAGTTTTTGGGGTTGAACAGGTTGAATTTGACGGAAAATCTGTGTCGACAACAAGGATTAAAGCGGCGCTTGAACAAGGCGACATAAAGCTTGCAAACGATATGTTGGGTTACAATTTCGGGTTTTGCGCAACGGTTGTAGAGGGCAAGAAGCTAGGCTCAAAATTAGGTTTTGCAACCGCAAATCAAAATATGGATAAAACGACGATAATTCCAAAATACGGAGTGTATCTGTCGAGGGTGTTTGTCGATGGCGAGTGGAGAAAAGCTATTACAAACATAGGAACGCGACCGACATACCACGACACAACAAACGTCGCGGCCGAAACACATATATTGGATTTTAACCGCGAGTTGTATGGCGAGAAACTTGTTGTTGAACTTTTAGATTTCATAAGAGAAGAAAAGAAATTTGAAACGACAGAGAAACTGAAATGTGAAGTTTTGAAAAATATTGCGTATGTAAGGGAAATCGAAATATAGTTAAATACAATTATTTTACATGTTTTATTGTAATTTAAGTTGCATTTTAAAACGATTATGTGGTAAAATAAGCTGTAGCGCAGTTATTTGTCAATAGACTGATGTGTTACACAGTGATGTGTTACACAGTGATGTGTTACACAGTGATGTGTTATATACCTTTTCCACGGAGTACAGGGCCAGTGCCGCAAAAGCGGAGTTCATCGTCACCCTTTTTCTGTGAAATCGGTTAATATAAAAAAAGAGATGAAAGGAAAAACAAAAATGCTTCAATCTAAACAAGATGTTATAGGCACAAACAAGGTGCATGACAAAGATACAGGTTCGCCCGAAGTTCAAGTAGCACTTCTTACAAACCGTATCAACCACCTTAATGAGCATCTTAAAACACACAAGCTTGATCACCATTCGAGAAGAGGTCTTCTTAAAATGGTTGGTCGTCGTCGTAATCTTTTGGCATATCTCCAAAAGAAAGACATCGAACGCTATCGTGCTTTAATTGCTAAACTCGGACTTAGAAAATAAAACACTAAAAAGAGGGCTTTTCTTTATCTTTATAATGAAGGTTAAGGGTCGCCCTCTTTTTAAAACTAATTAACGTAAAAATCCAAACCTTTCGGACATGTGCGTTAGCGGTAAATTGAGCTTTTAACTTGTTGTTAAACGTTGAATTTATTGCTAATAATTCTGCTCCTTTGGGTTTGGTTAAAAATAAAGGAGATATATTAAATGTTTGAAAATTTTAAAACGTTTGAAACAACCGTTTCAGGCAGACCGTTTAAGGTCGAAGTTGGTAAGATGGCGGGGCTTGCAAACGGCTCTTGCTTGGTTCGCTTTGGCGAAACTGTAGTTTTATGTGTTGCCACGATGGCGGCAAAACCTAGGGATGGAATAGATTTTTTCCCGCTATCGGTAGATTTTGAGGAAAAACTATATTCTGTTGGAAGAATTCCGGGAAGCTTTATAAGACGCGAATCACGCCCTAGCGAAAAAGCTATCTTAACTTCACGTGTTGTTGACAGACAAATCCGTCCGCTTTTCCCAAGCGACATGAGAAACGACGTTTCGGTCGTTATGTCGGTTTTGGCGGTGGAACAAGACAACAGCCCCGAAGTTGCCGGAATGATAGGAACTTCAATTGCTCTTTCGATTTCGGATATTCCGTGGCAAGGTCCCCTTGCGGGCGTTGCGGCAGGGCTTGTGGACGGCGAGATTGTTGTTAACCCCAACCTTGAACAAAGAGAAAAAAGCGACCTTCAACTAACCGTTGCAGCAAGCGAACAAAAAGTTGTAATGATCGAAGCCGGCGCAAACCAAGTGGACGAAACTACGATGTTCGACGCTATAGTTAAATGCCACGACGAATGCAAAAACATCATCACATTCATAAACTCGATAGTTGCCGAGATAGGAAAACCCAAAAAAGAATTTGAAAGCAAAGTCGTTATCCCGGAACTTTACGAAGCTGTTAAAGAAATAGCTATCGAAAAAGTTCGTGTTGCAATGGACACAGACGACAAAACGGTTCGTGACGCGGCGCTCGCGCCAATATACGAAGAAGTTCATGCAAAACTCGATGAAAGTTGGCCCGACAACATCGGAATGATCGAAGAATGTATGTACAAACTTCAAAAATACGTTGTTCGCCGTTGGTTGCTCGACGACAACAAACGTGTGGACGGCAGAGGGATTGACGAAGTTCGTCCTCTCGACGCCGAAGTTGGCATGATACCAATAGTTCACGGTAGCGGTATGTTCACAAGGGGTCAAACACAGGTTATGACTATCGTAACTCTTGGAATGAACAGCGACGCGCAACTTCTAGACGGTATTGACCTTGACACAGAAAAAAGATATATGCATCAATATAACTTCCCTAGTTATTCTGTCGGCGAAACACGCCCGAGCAGAGGTCCCGGAAGACGCGAAATAGGCCACGGAGCACTTGCCGAAAAAGCTTTGGTTCCTGTGCTTCCAACTATCGAAGAATTCCCGTATGTAATGCGTTTGGTTTCCGAAGTTCTTTCGTCCAACGGTTCGACATCACAAGGCGCAATCTGTGGTTCGACGCTTGCGCTAATGGACGCCGGCGTTCCAATAAAAGCTCCTGTTGCAGGAATTTCGTGTGGTCTCATAACCGAGGGCGACAGATTTATGACGATGGTAGATATCCAAGGTGTTGAAGACTTCTTCGGCGACATGGACTTTAAAGTCGGAGGAACACACAAAGGTATTACAGCAATTCAAATGGACATCAAAACAGACGGTTTGACATACGAAGTTATCAAAGAAGCTTTGGAAAAATGCCGCACAGCAAGACTTCACATTCTTGACGACGTAATGCTTAAAGAGATAGCAGAGCCCAGAGCCGAGCTTTCAAAACATGCTCCTAAGATGAAATCTATCAAGATCGAAGTGGACAAGATCTCCGAAGTTATCGGAAAAGGCGGAAAGACTATCCAAAAGATCTGCGCCGAATGCAACGTTAAGGTTGATGTACAAGAAGACGGAACTGTTTTCGTCTCGAGCATCGATAGCGAAGATGTTGAAAGAGCGTTGACAATCATCGAAACTATCGTAAAAGAACCCGAAATAGGTTCGATGTTCTACGGTAAAGTAACAAGAATTCTTCCTATTGGCGCAATGGTTGAAATTGCTCCGGGAAAAGAAGGGCTTGTTCACATAAGCAAACTTGACAACAAACGTGTCGAAAAGACCGAAGATATCGTGGCAATAGGCGACGTTATCCCTGTTAAGATTATAAAAATTGACGACAGAGGAAGGCTTGACCTTTCGAGAAAAGACGCACTGGCTGCAATTAATGCGAAAACGGAATAGGTTTTTTAATGCGTAATTCGTAATGCGTAATTCGTAATTTACGTCGTTCTGGGGAGCGATCTTGCGCCACTTGCATGGCGAGATTTTGATACATTGTTTTCAAGATTTAATTGCTTACAGATATAATACGAAAAAGTATTCTTTTCTGACAAAAGGAACGCTACAGGACAACGTGCAAGAAAATCACACTTACCCAGATATAACAAAATAATGTAGGGACAGGGCTTGCCCCTGTCCGATTAAGAGAGATTTTTTTAATCGGACAACCGCAAGGGTTGTCCCTACAATTTATTTTATAAAAAAATTCTTTACAACAAAGGAGATATTATGCCTAAAACAGCAGTCATAACCGGAGCTTCCGACGGGCTTGGAAAACAACTCGCGATAATGCTTTATGAAAAGGGCTATAACCTTGCCTTGTGTGGTCGAAACAAAGACAAGATGCTAGACGTTGTACAAGGATTTGACAAACAAAGGGTGTACACCGAGTGTTTTGATATGTTGTCCGAAAGCGATATTAAAAAGTTTTGTAACAATGTCAAACAACGTGGGGATATCGATATATTGATAAACAACGCCGGATTTAATCCGAAAAAATCCTCCGTTTTGGACATCGACATACAAGATGTCAGAAACATGTTAGAGGTTAACTGTATAAGCCATGTTTTGATGATAAAAGAATTGTTGCCTGTTTTTCTTGCAAAAAAAAGCGGACAGATTATAAATGTGCTTTCAAGTTGTTGCCTTTTCAACAACCCGACAATGTCGGGCTACACCGCAAGCAAAAACGCCATGAAAAGCTTTAACGATATACTGTCAAAAGAGGTTAAAGACCAAGGAATAAAGGTTCTTGGGGTATACCCCGGAGGAATAGACACCGCTTTTCGCGAGGTATCAAGGCCCGATTACATGAGCGCAAAAACCGTTGCAAAAGCTATTATCAACGCTATTGAACTGCCGGACGACGGATATATGCAAGAGTTGGTGCTGCGCCCGCCTTGCGAAAACAACTATTAAGTAAATTGTAAAAAAATAAAAGGAAATGTATTTTGTTAATACTTGGAATTGAAAGTTCTTGTGACGAAACGGCTGTCGCCGTGGTCGAGGACGGACTTATAGTCAAATCAAATATAATTGCCTCACAGATACAACGCCACAGGATTTTTGGCGGCGTAGTTCCCGAAGTTGCAAGCAGGCTTCACATCGAGGCGATCTCCCACGTTTGCGACGAAGCGTTAAAGACGGCGGGCGTAACGCTCGACGAGATCGACGCAATAGCGGTTACCTTTGCGCCGGGGCTAATTGGCGCGTTGCTTGCAGGGGTTAGTTTTGCGAAAGGCTTAAGTTTTGCTACGGGCAAACCGCTTATCCCTGTCCATCACCTTCGCGGACACATAGCGTCACTGTATCTTACACATCATGAACTCAAACCGCCGTTTGTCGCAATGGTGGCGTCGGGTGGACACAGCCATTTAATCTTGGCGAAAGACTACACCGAGTTTGAGATACTCGGAAAAGCGGTGGATGATGCCGCCGGCGAGGCGTTTGACAAAGTTGCAAGGACGCTAGGGCTTCCGTACCCGGGTGGCGCAGAGATAGCAAGGCTTGCAAAAAACGGAGACAAAGAAAAATTTAAACTTCCGACACCAACCGTTGGAAACAACCAACTGGACGTTAGCTTTTCGGGACTCAAAACTGCCGTGTTAAACATAGTTAATTCCGCAAACATGAAGGGTGAAACACTTGACATCGAGTCGCTTTCCGCCTCGTTCCAACACAAAGTCGTGACGATGCTTGCAACAAGGCTTGTAACAGCGGCGAAAGAGAGAAATGTTTCTGCCGCCATTTGCGGTGGTGTTTCGGTTAATGACGAGTTCCAAGCTATCGCACAAAGTCTTTGTGACAGCGAGGGTATAAAGCTTTTTATTCCACACAAAAGTTTTTGCGGAGACAACGCCGCGATGATAGCCGCACAAGGATATTTTGAATATCAAAATAAAAACATAGCGAAAAGCAACCAAAATGCATTTGCGAGGTTGGAGATATCCTAACCAATCGCTAAAAAATCTGTTATAAATAATAGAATTAAAATTATCTCAAGAGAACAAACAAAATTTTACATTTTAAGTTTTGTTCTCTTTTTTTCGTGGTTTCATGCCAAGATTAGATAGTTTTCAACAGGTTTTGAACAGGCTTTTCAACAATTTTTTATTAAATATTGAATAAAATCTTGAAATTTCAAAAAAGATTAGCTATAATGTAATGTATATCAATATATAAATTTATGTCTTTTTCTAAAGAATACATGCTGAATAATGCTATTTCGAGTAGAGCAAAGGAGAAAAGAAGAATGAACAAAAGGCTGAACAAGATAGGTGTTATGTTTATAATGCTGGCGGTTGTCGTGATGATTTTTGCGACAACGGCTTTGGCGAACACGGTGACGGAAGAAATAATAATAAACAAAACATACCCGGGATCTAACGATGTTATTTTAAATTCCCATACGTATGTTAGCTTTTCTGCAACTGTTTTGCCGGCGACCGCGACAGACAAAACAGTCAACTGGATTTCAACCGACCCTAATGTTCTTCAACTTCGTGCCGGTTCGGCAAACCCTAGCACTGCTGCGGTTTTTGATGTTAAAGGACCTGGGGCAACTACGATAATTGCTATGTCTAAAGCCGGAGCTGATACCGTTATTGAAACATATCAAGTTAACGTGGTTGACACAACGATAACGGCGGGAAGATATGTTGCTTCTGTTGAACTATTTACCGATTCCACGCTTTCAAATCCAATAACGAACAAAGAGATTTTGGATGATTATTACAGAAAAAGTTCTGGTGATGATAGCTTTTCTATAGTTTTGAGAGCAAAGTATTCAGATGGAACATCGCTTACATATAACGAAATTGCTCAACTTTTCACTTTTTACTCTACCAATTCTTCTAAAATCTATTTCGAGGGATTTACACCGGATTCTAATCCGCTTAATGTAGGGCGTGCAATAGCTCACTTTAGCGTAGAAGATGTTAATGTCCAGTCAGCATCTTCTTTGTTGTACACATATATATATGATGGATATAATCGTGTTGGACTACAGTTTACTCGCAACGTGGTTGCTCCGTTGACACTAGCTAAACAAGCAACCGTATCAGGCGACGGACTTTCCGCGACCTATCAGTTTACCCAGGTTCCTTCGCTTATTAATAGCAGTTCCCAATTAGTAAAATCGGCTTCTAATTTTGCTGCTTCAGATTTTAAAGTTCAATATGAAAGCGCACCAAATGTTTTTGAAGATGATACACATAAAACGGTAACCAACGTTGAGTGGAATTCTTCTTCAAAAAGCCTTGTATTTACTTTCAATGAAAAGCTTGATGCTGGATTTGACTACCAAGTTGTACCAAAAGCCGGAACCAATGGAATAAACTATGGTTTTCTTGCCGGCGCATCGTATGTTTATATTGATCATTCTGCCGAACCGAGTTGGTTATCTTTTTCGGCTCCGGGAAATGTAACAGCTTCCAATATAGAGATAATTCCTTCAGCCCAATCTGTATATTCTTCAACAGATAACAACAGAATAATGTATGCAACCACAGGAATATCCGGAATATTTACAATTACTGCTAAATCAGACCTTGCGCCTTCGGCACAGTTTAATATTACAAATTTAGGAACACTTCCAAGTGGAATTTTGTTTTATAGTACCGGCGACGGAAAAACAGCGACTCTTTACACTTCCAAAAATCTCGCCGCCGGAACATATTATATAGATGTACGTGCACAATATATAGGTGACATGTCGGTCTATGTCGACAAGCGCTTGGAGCTTCGCGTCGGAGCGCAAGGCACGTTTAGCGTTTCAACCATCACGCTTACAAAATCGACAAGCACAATCCCGGTTATTCAAACAAGTTCACCCGTTCCGGCGGTTAACGCCGACACTCTCGCGGCAACATATAAATTCTATGGCGGCGCAAGCGTGGACAAGATTGTTCAATCCGT
Source organism: uncultured Oscillospiraceae bacterium (assembly GCA_964370565.1). GTDB lineage: Bacteria > Bacillota > Clostridia > Oscillospirales > Ruminococcaceae > CAYJAY01. Next base: position 38,354 of record CAYJJR010000001.1, read on the forward strand.
CATAAGCTTAGACGGAACAAAAACGCCGTATACAGAGACTTTTGAAAATGCGACCCTCACCGAAACAATGAAAAATCAGCTCGCGTCGTCCGCTGGGCTTGTTTTGCCGTACAAAATCGGAACACAAACAGGTGGAACACTTGGCAAACTCGACCTTGGCACATATATAATGCGCGTCGAACTGTTCGCCGGCGAAACATCGATTGGCATAACCGAGGTTAGGTTCTCGGTTGACACGTCGTTTGAGATGTTCGACATAAAATATTCGTCAGGTGCGGGGATAAGGGTTGAAAAACCAAATGCCACTGCCACAGACCTGCCCTTGCAAACTTTAACCTACAACGCAACGACCGGCAAATATCAAACTTCCGGAGGTGACGGCGTTGACCGTCGCTCCGCCAACCAATATCAAGAAACCGTTAAAACAGCCCCCGGTGACACGCTCTTTTTCCAAGTTGCGGTCGACGGATTTAACGTGGGCGACAGAATTAAATTCTATATCGACGACTTTGTTTTCGGTGCAAACAAAGGCGGTGGATTAACCGCGCAAACAGTCGAGGTTCAAGAAACCGGTTCAGGGTATGCTTTTGTCAAAATCCCGTTCACGATTAGCGACACGACCTATCTTGGAACGCATGTTGTTCAAATTAAGATGGCGAAAACCCTCGACGGAACAGATACATACGACCATGCAATTAACCTTAAATACGACCTTGAAAGCGAATATCTAACGACCGAGGTCGAGATATATGACGAGCTTAAAAATGCCACAGGAAAACGTGAGATAAAAATTGACAGCGACTTGCACATTACAAGGACGCTCTTTATTCCCGAGGATAGAATTTTGACGCTTGTGACGGGCAACACGCTCACAATAGACCCGTTGCGCCACGTAACGGTTTATGGCGAAATCCGCATGGCGGACAATGCGCTCAATGCCGGAGGAAACCTTGTCGTTACCGGCAAAGTTGCGCTCGAAGACACAAGTTTAGACCCTGCAGTAGAAGCAAGATACTATTACTATGCATCTACCGATGCCTCTGACAACCCGCATCTTTTGATAACCGACGGCTCTAACGTAACAATGAATGGCACACTTGTGGATGGTTACACAAACATGTTGACCGGCAGCGCGACGATGAAAACGGCAACAATTACAAGATATAATTTTGTAACAGGTGCAGTTTCAGTTCCTGATGCATTGATAGATTTGGTTACAATCGACGCTAACGACAGCTTTATCCTTGCGCAAGACGGCTCGCAAGTAACGTTGGATTCCGGAAACAGCTTAACCCTTGTTGAGGGCGCAAAACTGACAGTTGGTAAAGATAGCCAATTCATCAACGAAGGCGTTTTAACCACAAACCGCGCAAGCGTCACCAGTAACGGCGATTTGATAACGAGGTTTAATACAGGAACTGCTCAATTAATATTTAGCGATGTTTCAGCTGAACCGTATATCTCAAGCGATACAGACGATAGGAATAACGAAACAACTCAATTTTTCCTTGGTGGAGCGACTCCGGCTGACACTGCAGTATATGACAGTGGAGCCAGAACTTTGCCCTATTCGATATCTAATGGTGCGGTTGCTATCTCGGGAACAGACTACAGCAACTTTGACTACAAAATTTTCGGAAATGTACATATGTATAAAGACCTAAATATAAGGGTTGGTCAAGAACTTTTAATCGAACAAGATTCGTTGCTTTGGATACGTAGCGACGGCGTAGCAAGTTCAACCGGCTACACCCTTAAACTAGACGGCGAGCTCCACAACAAGGGCGCTTTGTGGGTGGACGGACGTGCATATGGCGACGGAAAATATATCGAATATCTAGACAGCGTCTTAGCCGGAGATGGTTCTATCGAGCTTAACGGAGCGGAAAATGTCCTTGGTGTTATCACGGGCGACGTTAAACTGCAAAAGAACTCAAGTGGCGGATATATAATAACTATTCCCGAAAACGGAACCGCAAACATAGTTGCCAACTTCAAGATGAACTCGAACGACGACCTGATTGTTGCCGCCGGAGCAACGCTCACCGTCAACAGCGGAGTGACGTTCGAGGTGGACGGACGTGTGGCTATCGAGCCTTCTAAGATAGATGGAGGATTTAGCTATTCTTCCGGAACGTTCACCAACAACGGAACGACAACATTTGGGTTTGAGAACACAGGAAATGCAAGTGCTACACTAATGTTTTTCTCTAACCTTGGAACGATGAACGGAACGTTTGGGGTAAAATCATCGAATGCACTTAATGCACTAACTATACCAAATGCAGCAGTTAGCTGGCATCCGACAAACGTCGGAAACGACGGAATATCCCCCAACTGCGCAATTGTTCTTACGGGCTCTAACAACACTTTCAGCACCGCAGGAAACTGGGATCTTTCCTATCGCGTTTCAGAGGGTGTCTACGCAAGCAAAAATATTACCTTTACGGGCACGGGCGACACAACAATTATTTTGACAGGAGCTGTAGGAACTTCACTTGTTTCAACGATGGATAGCCCAACAACATCAGCTGATATTAGCAAGCAAACTGCAAAAATCTCTAACATAAGTTTTAGTGGAATTAAATTCTACGGAGGTAGTGCAAGCTATTTATTTGATGTTAGAAATGGTGCTTCCTCTTCAGACCTTAGCTTTAAGAATTGTGAATTCTCAACTTTCGGTAGTACAATATTGAGTTTTGGTAAAACTGCTTTGGGAACCGATAATGTAACAGGTTTTGAAGTTGCGAATTGTGTATTTAGCGGAACAGGTATTTGGACGAATAAGCTTACAAATTCAAGCATTACAGGAAATACATTTAATAACATTCCAAACAACGGATTTGGAATTAACCTTAGTTTCCAAGGCTTGAAAAATTCAAGCGGCACAGACCTCTATATCTCGGGAATTGAACTGAAAGACAATGATTTCACAGGTGTTACAGGAGGAACCAACACTACAGGCATATACCTTGGCGGAGAGGCGGGCACTTACATCGGCGAAGTCGAGATAAGCGGAAGTACGTTCACAGAGCTTACAACAGGTGTTAACGTCGTAACCCCGATTGTTACAACAAAAACCAACGACCAAATAACGCTTAAAGATCTATTGATAACAACAAGCACGTTCACAGATTGCGATACAGCAATTTTTGCAGTGAATGCCGATGAAAAGGTTTCAACCGGTGCAAATGCACCAAATGCCTTAACCCCCAACAACCTGCTTGGAACTATAACTTATGTAAAATGCACGACAAAAGTCAGAGACGACAACAACGTATTCACGTTCCTAGTTACAAGCGAACAAACGCTTAACGATGCGCTTTCGATGTCGATAAGCAACATCTCGATGGCGAATAGCTTCGCTATTTCGGGGTCGGTTAATATAGCCAACAAAAACCTAACCGTTCCGTCCGGAATGACGTTGACCGTCAACTCAAGCGCGACGCTTCGAACTTCGGGCACGGCACAAGTTAACGTTATAGGAACGATTGCAAACAACGGTGTTCTAAACGTCGGAGGAACTTCGTTTGGAGGAACCGGACGCGTTAACACCCTTACAACCGGAAGGGTAGACGGAACAAAACCGATTACCATGACGACCGAAACGGTGGGCGGAACTTCGGTTCGCGGAACTATCGACGGCATATTCTTCGGTGATGTTACGGTGCAAAAGAACACCTCGACCGGAACGTTCGCAATTGGTGTTAAGGAGGACGGCTACGCAACGGCAAACGCAAACTACACCTTGCCGGTCGGAAGCAAACTTGTCGGCGGTACTACAACCGGTGGAGATAGCGAATTCTATATAAGCGGAAGCTCTACCATAACGGTGTTGGGCGAGGTTGTGGAACAATATAACCACAATTCGCTCCACGGCAACGGAACACTTTCGTTCGCCCCGGGGTCGAAATTGACGAGGACTATCCCAGCGGGATCGCCTGCACCTCCAGCAAATACTATACAAGCTTCAATAGTCATAGGCGACGGCGGATATCTCGAATTCGACCGTGACATAACTTCAACAAGGCTTAACAGAAAAGGCGACAACGACGCGGGCTACAGCTATATTTTGGCAAGCGGAAAGATGACGGTCAATGCAGACTCGACATCTACGTCTATTCCATACCTTGTCGATGAAAACAATTCGCTTCAAGTTTCCACCGGTGCAAACATAACCGTACCAAGTGATAACACGTTTATCGCAAGCACCAATGGACTTGTTTTCGCAAACCAAACCGGTTACGGAACACTTATCGGTGTCGACAGGAACTCGAATGCTAATCTATATCTAAATTCAAGCTTTGGCTCGATTACAGGTCCGGATGCTTCTGTTACTCCACCAACAACATACGTCTGGGCGGTAGACAAATGGGCGTCAATAGCAACGGTGGCAGGACAAGATGCAACTCCAGCCGGCATCGGAGCAGCGTTCGCAGGCGGCGCCGAAACGGTCTACTTTGAGCCGACAACTTCAACCACCACAGGCGACCTCTCTGTTCCGGCAGGTAGAAACCTTGTCATTGCAGAAGGTGAAAAGCTTGTTGTCAGTGCAGGACACACGTTGTATATCAACGGCGATGTCAAGCTTGAAACAAACGCCAATATTACCGGTGCTGCAGGCTCCAAAATGGAGATTGCGACAGGAAAATCCGTTGTACTTAACGGAGTTACCTACGGCGCTGGAGACTATGTTTGGGATACAACAGATAGTGTTTGGGTAAACAATGTCTACGACCAACAATCTTTGACCGCCGCCCTTAAAAACACAACGGTTAAAGTTTCAAGAGCGACTCAATCGTTTGACGTGACAGTTGCGACAACTGTGCCCAACGGATATGAAATAAGGGTAGACAATACTTTTTCACTTAGAGTAAAAGAAAACATTACATTTACCGTTGCAACTGGTGGAAAGGTTACAGATACGGATGGTGTTAATGCCCTAACTGGAGCAACGCATACCTCGCGATTAGTCGTTCAAACCGGCGCGGAAATGGTGCTTAATAATTCGGCAACTGGAACACTAACCCCGGGCGTAAACTACGCTTGGAACACTGTACAATCGGCAGACAAATGGACAGCATCTGCTTCGACGGCAGCTGAACTCAAGAAATATCTTGACGCCGCCGAAGAGGTCATAGCGGTTGCAAACTTTAGCATAACCAACGGAACAACGGTTGGAACAAACCTCTATATCCCGGATGGAATAACGCTTTCCGTGCCTAGCGGAGGAACGTTGTATGTAGACTCGAAAGATGGTTCAACCAATGATTTGGTTAAAATTAACACAGGTCTAAACGCCGGCAAGATAATTGGCGTTAACACAAGTTCCAAACTTACAGTTACGGGAACGACTGCAACTCATATCGGCTACGGCGAGGAAGTCGGAAGCTACGCGTGGGTCGGCTCGGGCGCGACTGCAAAATGGATGAAGGTGGTCTCGACGTGGAAAGAGGTGGACGATGCACCGGCAACAGATGACATCTACTTCAATCCGTCATTAGCAAATACACCGGTAACCTCTGCAGCTACTCCAATTGAAGCAAATGTTACGATAGCAACAGGCAAGACTATCACAATATCTTCAGGCGTAAAGCTAACAATAACAGGCGATATAACCCTTGAGGGTAGCGCAAGAATTATCGGAAGCGATTCAAGTTCTGAGTTGTCATTAACAACAGGAACATATCCGAACTTAACTTCCGGAAGAAACTACGCTTGGTATTCCAATGCATGGTACAGGCTTTATAATGTAAACGGACTTGGAACGTCTGTTCCATATGGCAGCATTGCTATTGTGGATGGCGGAGATTTAGCGGCTGACACATCAGTTGCCGGAACACTTGTTATCCAAAAAGGAGACACCTTGACTATTCCGGCAACAACAACCCTTGAAGTTACGGGATATTTGGTAGATGGTCAAGTAATGAGCGCTAATATAACCTCGAGACTACGGCTTTCAAGAACCTATACTCCACAAACAGGAACAGCCTTGGGTGCCGGATGGTATATAGGTGGAACAGCTACCGGTAGTTGGGCAAAAACCCAGGCAGTGGCAGTTCATGTAGGAGCAAATACTAATTCATATTTTGAGAGTTCAACCGCAACTATCGTGGGAAGTTTTGATATTTATAGTGATACTAACGCAGGCGGTTATTATACTGGAGCAAATGTCGGCACGCTTCACATAGCTCCAAGCCCCGGAACAGAGATGGTTTTGAATGGAACAATTTCAATATTTGATTCAACAGATGGGATTAATCAGATTAAAATTTATGATGATAATGCTACATCGGCAAATGCAAATACAGGTACTTATCTCCAAGCGGATAATCCGGATATGAAATTAAAAGGATATAATGAAAACGCACAGATAGTTATTTATGATGTTCTTCATCAAATAACGGCTACTTACAAATGGGATCCACCTACAGCAAAATGGACAGTGAGTCCATAATCCCCAAATTTTAGATTAACCCCCTCGCCCTTAAAAGCGAGGGGGTTTTACCTTTGCAAAAAAACCTGTAGAAAAACTTCGGTTTATTATGCTATAATATAACCATAGCGCAACTAATTTCTACCATGAAAAACCACCGAAAAGGAGACCTTGAACATGAAAGGATATATGAACAAGATAGCTCTTGTGGATCTTTCGACACAGCTTGTTTCCGACTACTTTGTTTCGGACAAAGACCGAAAACTCTTTTTGGGCGGCAAAAGCCTTGCGGCAAAGATTATATACGACAATATTGTGGACAAGATAGACCCGTTTTCGGCGGAAAACCTTGTCGTTATAACAACCTCTCCGTTGACAGGGTCGACCGCGCCTTGTTCCTCGCGTTTTAATGTCTCGACAATATCTCCGTTAACCGGGCTTTTGACGTCAAGTAACTGTGGCGGAAATTTCGGCATATTTCTTAAAAAGGCGGGTTTTGACGGACTTGTTATAAAAGGCAAAGCGCAAAGCCCTGTTTTGCTTGAGGTTACAAACGACACAATAGTTTTTAAAGATGCCGCGAACCTTTGGGGCAAAAAGACGGGCGAAACGGAACAACTTATAGGTGGGAAAAATAATGGGAAGTTTGTTATAGGCCCTGCGGGGGAAAACCTTGTGCTGTATGCCGGCGTTTTTTCCAACGAACGTGCCGCCGGAAGGGGCGGTGTCGGCGCGGTTTTCGGAAGCAAAAACCTTAAAGGACTTGTTGCCGAGGGAACAAATTCCGTTGCTTTTCATGATAAAGAAAAGTTTAAAAAATTAAATAAAAAATGGATTTCAATACTTAAAAAACATCCGTTGACGGGTGGACAGCTTCCGACTTATGGAACGGCGGGGCTTGTTACCCCGATGAATTTCAGAAATCTTCTTGCGACGAAAAACTATAAATACGGAAGCTATGACAAGTTCGAGGACATAAGCGGCGAGACGCTGACCGAAAAACATCTTGTCAAAAACAAAGGTTGTATGTCGTGTCCAATCCATTGCGCGCGGGTTGTCACGGTTCACGGCAAACAGGTTAAAGGTCCCGAAGTTGAGACAATTACCCTTTTTGGAAGCAACATGTTAAACAACAACATGAAAGCAATTTTGCACATAAACCACCTTGCGGACGAATACGGGCTTGATACGATAAGTATGGGGTCGACAATTGCATTTGCAATGGAGCTTAACGAAAAAGGTTTGTGGAACTCGGGGTTGAACTTTGGCGACATGACAAACATAGAAAGAACTATCGAAAACATAGCCTATCGTAAAGGGATAGGCGACCTTTTGGCGGACGGAACAAAACGTCTTGCGGACAAGTTTGGCGGCAAGGAATACGCGATTAACGTCAAGGGTATGGAACTTGCGGCGTATGAACCGCGCGGAGCACAGGGAATGGGTTTAAGCTATGCGACGGCAAACAGGGGCGGTTGCCACCTCAACGGCGGTTACATGGTCGTGCTCGAGGGGTTGGGGCTTGATCTCTCGGGTAAAACCACCAAAGGCAAGGCGGCATTCTCGATATTTTTTCAAGACCTTATGGAGGCGGTGTCGTCGGGGGGAAGTTGCCTTTTCACGACATATGCCGTGCTTCCGGGATATTTGATTTCAAACCCAAACGCGTTTATCTCGAAAACAGTAAACAAAATTGCGCCGTTTTTTGGCGGAGTGATAGCGCTTGCGCACAAATTTCCGTGGATATTATCGCTTAACATACCGGCTATGATCCCACATTCGGTTATGATTAACCACCTAACCGGAATGAAGTTAACAATCGGTTCGCTTAAAAAAACAGGCGAGAGAGGGTATAACCTCGAGAGGATTATAAATTTAAGGCTTGGAATGACGGGGGAACAGGACACGTTGCCAAAACGTTTGATTAAAGATCTTCAAAGACAGGACGATAAAACAAGCGTTGTAAAACTTTCCGAAATGCTGCCGCAATACTACGCCATAAGAGGTTGGGACAAAAACGGAGTTCCAACACAAAAGACTCTTAAAAAGTTGGGGTTAGAATGATTAATGTTAAGTTCTACGGTTTGATAAGAGAACAGCTTAAAATTAAAGAGATGCAAAGCGAAGCGGTTAACCTTAACGAACTGTTTTTAGAGATATCGGAAAAAACAGGTTTAATGACGCCGAAAGAGCTTAAAAAATCCATAATATTTATAGACAAAAAACCACTCTCGGAATTTGGGGGATTTAGGACAAAGCTTAATCAAGACTGTGAAATAGCGTTGTTGTCCCCTGCGAGCGGAGGGTGAATTGAATTAGGAATGAAGGTGTCGGCAAGGCCGACAAATTTCAATAGTTTCCACCTGTAATATATATTTGGAGGAATATAATAAATGAATACATTAACAAAATGCTACGCGAGAACGTTTCAATTTGTGTTAAAAATTGGTGCGTATTTTCTTCCGTGGCGTGTGCCACAAATTTTTTCGGGAGAAACTTGCGTCGGGGAATTTGTCGATAAGATAGAAAACCTCGGGCATAAAAATCTTTTGCTTGTTAGCGACCAAACGATTACAAAACTTGGGCTATACAACGAAATTGTTGAAAAACTAAGAAATAAAAATATAACTGTTTTTATATATGACAAAACCGTTCCAAATCCCACCGTTAAAAATGTTGAGGATGCGCTTTTGATATATAAAGATAACGGTTGTAGCGGTATCATTGGATTTGGTGGTGGCAGTTCAATAGACTGTGCAAAGATTGTTGGCGCAAGGGTGGCGCGGCCTTCAAAAACAATCGTGCAGATGAAAGGACTTTTTAAAGTGCTTAAACGTCTTCCCGACCTTTTTGCTGTCCCGACAACGGCGGGAACCGGAAGCGAAACCACCGTTGCGGCGGTAGTTGTGGACGATGAAACACGCAACAAATTCGCGATTAACGATATACCTATAATTCCGCGGTATGCACTGTTAGATCCTAAGATAACGGTAGGGCTGCCGAAAATCATTACCGCAACGACGGGTATGGACGCCCTCACCCACGCCGTAGAAGCGTATATAGGCAACAGCAACACCGCAAAAACCGAACAATATGCAGTTGATGCGACAAAACTTATCTTTGAGAACCTTAAAACAGCATTCGATACACCTAATAATCTAAATGCAAGAAAAAACATGTTGACAGCTTCTTTTTACGGTGGAGCGGCATTCACTAGGGGGTATGTCGGAAACATTCATGCAGTGTCACATGCGTTAAGTGGAAAATACGGAACTCCGCATGGGCTTGCAAACGCCGTTGCCCTTCCCGTTGTGCTTGAATATTATGGGGAAGCGGTATATAAAAAACTTGCAAGCTTGTCCGATAGAGCAGGTCTTTGTGACATGACGTTAAGCGACAAACAAAAGGCAGAAAAATTTATATTAGATATAAAAGAGATGAACAGTTATTTCGGAATTCCGACAAAGATAGAAGATTTAAAGAGTGAAGATATTCCGGCGCTTGTCGAGCATGCATATAAAGAAGCCGTTCCGCTTTATCCTGTGCCAAAACTTTTAGACCGAAATGATGTTGAAAAAATATATAAATTATTATCAAATTGAAAACTAATAAATATTTCGACGTTATATTATTGACTTTTTAGCATAAAACAAGGTACAATATATTTAACGAAAATAAAGAACAGGATAGATGATATGAATAAAGAAATAGAGAACACAAACGACGAAGCAATGGAAGAGGATATGCAAGCCGATTTAATAGTGTTAACCGACGAAGAGGGAAACGAACATCAATTTGAACTTGTCGATACCATCGAACATGGCGGCGAAACTTATGTGGCGTTGTTTGCTGACCTTCCTCCTGAAGAGATGTTGGAAGACGACGGAAACCTTGTAATAATGAAGATTGTTGCGGAAGAAGGCGGCGAGGAAATTCTTGAACTTATTGAAGACGACGAAGAGTTTGAAGAGATAAGCGAGATATTTATGGAACGTCTTTCGGATTTATTTGAATTTGATGACGAAGAATAAAAAAACATAAAAAGCATAAAATGATAATAGCCCTGCTTTGTTCGATATGTTGCAACTATTTTTAATCCTACAAGATTAGAATAGGGAGTATTTCTCCATTGGTGGACTGCAGACCTCCCCACGGGAAGAAGGGAGCGAGAAACCACTGGGAAAGCGTACCCACCGTCATTGAAGGACGGGTTCTAAACCGGTTGCAGACGGCAAAGCGGGGATATTTGTTTTTTTATAAAATGATTAACCCTCGGTTTTGTGTTATTGACAAAATTGAGGGCGTTTATTTTTATATATTAAATTTTAATCGGTTTGCGTTTTGCTTTTGAAACAGTATTAATAAAACACACAATATATGTAAATTTAAAGGACACTGTAATTAATGGAAGGTAGATGGCTTGCGCGCGAGAAAATTTTAATCGGAGAAGATGCAATTAGATTGCTTGAAAATTCCGTTGTTGCGATTATTGGGCTTGGCGGTGTTGGAGGGGCGGCGGCAGAGGCGGTTACAAGAGCCGGAGTCGGACATGTTGTTGCGGTTGATTATGACACCGTCGATATAACAAACCTTAACCGCCAGATAATGACGACGATTAACGATGTCGGAAAGGTTAAAACCGAAGTGGTAAAAACGAGGCTTTTATCAATAAACCCGGATGTTCAAGTGACAGATCTTAATATAAAAATTGATGCACAAACTATCGATAAACTATTTGATTGTAAGCCTGATTTTATAATTGATGCTATAGACATGGTGTCGTCAAAACTTTTGCTTATTGAACAAGCGAAAAAGAAAAACGTTCCAATCATAAGTTCAATGGGAACGGGCAACAGGTTGTCGCCGTTGGATTTTAAAATCGGAACTATTGCGCAAACGTCGGGATGTGGGTGTAAACTTGCCCGAGTTATGCGATTGGAGCTTAAAAAGCGAAATATCTTTGACACGCCGGTGGTGTATTCTTCTGCTAAAGTTTTGGACAAAAAAGAGGATACAACAACCATTGGTTCTGTTTCGTTTGTTCCTCCGGTTGCGGGTTATATTCTTGCGAGTTATGTAATAAACTGTTTGATTTCAACAAAATGATATCTTATTAAAAATAATTAATATATAAAAAATTATGATTGTGTAACCTAAATGTAATATTTATCGCTGTTAGGATATTTGATTTATTAATAAGTTCATGCTAAAATTTAAAGTGAATAGGTTTTTTGCAACTATGCCGATTTGAATGTAGATTAATAAAGATATATCGGTTTGTATAAAATAGATTTTTGATTAAATGTCAAGAGCGTTTTGCAAAATTATGTAAGCAACAAAACTTGTGGTGATTATTGTGTTTTAGGGTGAAAAAAATGTTTTGAATTTGTCGTTTTATCTTTGTAAGGCAATAAACACAAAATCAAAAAGAGAAAGGATTTTTAGTTAAATGAAAAAACTATTTGCAATTTTAATGGTTATCATGTTGTTGTCGGGGGTGGTTATAGGTTGCGCGCCGGAAGTTCCCGTCGAAACAGAAGTTATACAAGAAACGTCGATTAACGCCGGGGTATTCTATTATAGTTATGATGACGCATATATTGCCTCTGTCAGAGAAAGTCTTGATGAAAAACTCGAAACGGCGGGTATCGGATTTACAAACTATGACGGAACTACCAACCAAAAAACGCAAACAGAACAGATAGAAACAGCGATTATAAACGGCGCAAATCTTCTTATCGTTAATCTTGTTGAAAATTCATCGGTGGATACAGCACAAAATATTGTTAACTTGGCTAAAGATAACGAGATTCCAATTGTCTTTTTTAATCGGGAAATATCTTCCGACGTTGTAAACAGCTATGATATGTGCGCTTTTGTCGGAACAAACACACAAGAAGCCGGACAGATGCAAGGTGATCTTATTGGCGATTATTTGATTGAAAACTATGACGCGACAGACCTTAATGGCGATGGAACTATATCGTATGTTTTGTTTAAAGGTCAAGAAGGAAACCCAGAAGCCGATTTGCGAACAAAATTCAGTGTGCAAAATGCGAACGAAAAACTAGAAGCGGCGGATAAACCCTCTCTTGAGTTCTTTGAACAAGGAAGTACAGAAAAGTACTATGTCGACCAAAACGGAGCTTGGTCGGCGCAGGCCGCAACCAACTATATGAGCACTTTTTTAATTCAATATTCACAAGAAAACGGAAACATGATTGAACTTGTTATATCAAACAATGATGATATGGCAAAGGGCGCTATTGATGCACTTAACGAGGTTGGCTACAATACAGGCGAACAAGATTCTGTAACAATCCCTGTTTTCGGAGTAGACGCGACCGAAGCGGCCCAACAACTTATTGCACAAGGTAAAATGGTTGGGACGATAAAACAAGACGCCGTAGCTATGGCAGAATCGGTTGCAACATTTGCGAGAAATTTAAATGACGGCGAGGATTTTAAAGCAAACTTACATGATTTAAATGTAGACGAAAACGTAACAAAGGTTCGTGTTCCGTATAGTGTGTATACAGGAAATTAAAGGGTCAATATTTAACCGGAAAAGCATGGGCAAACAAGTTGTTTGCCCATTTTTTTGCGCCGAATAGGCATGACAAAACCCCCGGTTGAACCGAGGGTCGATAAAAAACCTTATAGAAGAAAAAACCTTTGATGTTAAAATAAAAATGGACTGGCAACCATAATAAAAGAACAAAGGAGGATTTGTCTATGAAAGACATAAATAGTTTATCATATTTACAATTGCGATGCAAATATCGCATAGTGTCCAGACCGGTGTACGAGTAGTTCAATGATACTTGAGCCTTAGTATTTCTTTGAACCTATGATGCTTGAAGCGTAACCGGAACAACCATCATTTTGTTGTCACGGATAATCTGGATTTCGACGATGTCGCCGGGCGTTTTTGTTGCAAGATATGATGTCAAGTCAACGATGTATTCGATTACGTTTCCGTCTATGCTCACAACGTAATCGCCGATTTCGAGGCCGGCTTTTTCGGCGGCAGAGCCGTTTTCTATTACATAGAGATAGACGCCGTATTTTGTTACGTCGTATTGATAGGCGGTTTCGTCGTCCCAAATTTCAATGACTTGAACGCCAAGCACAGCTTTGTTTGTGCTGGTGCCGTTTTCGAGGATATCTTGTGCGAGTTCTCTTGCGTGGTTAATCGGTATTGCAAAACCTATGCCCTCGATAGCATATCCGCCGGATTTTGCGGTCACTATTGCGATAAGTTCGCCGTTCATGTTAAATAGCCCTCCGCCCGAGTTGCCAAGGTTTACGGCGGCTGTGGTTTGTATCAGAGTGAATTGTTGGTTGTCGATAGCAACCTCTCTCGCAAGACCGCTTATTATTCCTTCAGAAACCGAGCCGCCAAACTCTCCGAGAGAGTTTCCGACAGCAATAACGTCTTCGCCAACAACCAACGTGTCCGAGTCTCCGTAGACTGCGGGGGAAAGCCCTGTTTCGTCTATCTTTATAACAGCGATGTCGTTAGCTTCGTCGCCACCGATTAATTCGGCCGAGTATTCGGTTCCGTCATAGAGCTTAACAATAAGGTCGCTTCCGCCACCTGCGACATGCATGTTTGTTATTATATATCCGTCTTCGCTTATTATAACGCCGCTACCCGCGCCAACCGGCACAGTTTGGTTGAAAAATCCTCCCGTTACAGATTGTTCGATAGAAATTTCCACAACGCTAGGTGACGTAATCTGTGACACTTCGGCTATCGTGCCTTTTGAAGAAAGCGAGACGGGGGATTGTTGATCTGCCGTTTCGTACAAGACGACGCTTGCGGAGTTTGAAAATATCGTGACAGCAAGAAAGGCGCCAATAAATCCGCTTAAAAGTGAAACAGAGATAAAGCCGAATATAAGCCATCCTTTTTTTTGCCCTTTTTTCTTTCGCGCTTTGTAGGATAAATATTCCTGTTCATATGGAGTTAGGGGTGGGGAACTTTCGGCGGTATATTCGACAGAAGATGTCGAAACCGATTCGCTTGTGCTATCTAACTCGGTTTGATTATTGTTAATGTCATTCATATAATTAAAATCCTCCTAAAGATATTATATTCTGTTAATATGAATTGTATATGAAACTTTTTGCAAAAAAAACAACAAATTGATTGATTTCTATGTTGCTTTTATTCTATAATAACATTAACTGAAAATTTTGCAAATAATTTTTTTGATGAGGGCGTTTAAATGGATATCTACAACAAAGTAAAACAATTTACCAAAAGTCTTGAGATGCATTCGGATTTTATCGACATCGAAAGGGATAGCGATAGCTTTAAAGATCAAATGATCAAAAGCCTTGAAAAAGAGGGAGGATCTTCTTTAAAGATGTTACCAACCTATCTGACCGCGGACGGAGAGATACCTATTAACGAAAGCGTTATTGTGGTAGACGCCGGCGGAACAAACTTTAGGGTTGCGGCGGTACATTTCGATGAACAATACAAAATTGTTGAAGAATACTTCGAACAATATAAAATGCCGGGCATTGAAAAAGCGATAACAATGGACGAGTTTTACCAAATAGCGGCGGACAGGCTTATGCCGGCTATCGACAAAAGCGACAAGATTGCATTTTGCTTTTCATATGCGGCAGAGATTTTGGAAAACAAAGACGGAAGAGTTATAGACCTTGCGAAAGAGGTTACGATATCTCAATCGAGCGGTAAACTTATCTGTGAGGGGATTAAACAAGAGCTTATCAAGCGTGGTAAAACGGGGAAAAGTTTTATCCTTATCAACGATACAGTCTCAACCATGATTGGCGGCAAGGTTATGAACATGAACATGCAGTTTGAGACATATATAGGAATGATTTTGGGAACGGGAAGCAACACTTGCTATATTGAAAAAACCAAAAATATCAACAAGATTAACAAGAATATTTCTTTGCCCGAAAACATTGCGGTCAACATCGAAAGCGGATACTACGACGGGGTTCACCAAGGTGTCATAGACAAACAACGTGATGCGCGTTCCAAAAATCCCGGCGTTGCGAAATATGAAAAGATGATAGCTGGAGCATATCAGGGAATGAATATATACAGAACGGTTGAAAAAGCGACGGAGCAAGGGTTGTTTTCAAATGAATTTGTCGAGCGTTTTAAAGACGTTGAACCGTTTACTTTAAAAGAAGTCGACGATTTTTGTTTTGCGCCTACAAGGGAAAATAAACTTGCAATGCTCACGGCAGGAAGCAACAGCGACCGCCAAACGCTTTATTATATAATCGACAGCGACTACGAACGCGCGGCAAAGCTTGCGACGTTTGTTATTGCCGGAATACTAAAGCAAACAGGATACGGGACAGACCCGACTATGCCGGTTTGTATATGTGCCGACGGGACGACGTTTTATAAATCTAAACTGTTCAGAGGCAAGTTTAATTATTACATAAAAGATTATATCGAACACGATATGCGACGTTATGTAGAGTTTGTTAAAGCAGAGAAAGCGACACTTATTGGAACGGCGGTTGCCGGGCTTTTGAACTGTTAGTTAATAATTAATTCATTAAAAGAGGTTATAATAGAAATAAGCTTCACCTACGGTGAAGCTATTGGAAATACTCGTTGCCTTGTTTCACTTGGCATTTTGCATCGATGGTGCAAAAACGCAGTATTTCTTGTGTTTCAAGCTACAGCTAATAGAAATAATCCGCAGGATTATTTCTATTTCTATTTATCTGGTAAGATTAACTTGATGGAGAACTTAATGATTTTATTTTTAAAAAAAATTACGATAACCGCAACGGTTGTGTTGGTGGTTTTGCTGGCTTTTGGTTGTTCGTCGACCGAAAAAAGCCCTCTCGACGACAATGCGTTTGTATTTTCTGTTGGAGAGCGCGAGGTTTATGCGGACGAATTTATCTACTACTTGCTACCATATAAAGACATATATCAAGAGAATAACCCCGATATTCTAACCGATGATTACGCGAGACAACAGTTATTTAAAGTCTTAATAGATAATATAAAGCAAACCGCCGCGCTATTGGATTGGGCGAGGGACCATGATATTAAACTTGATGATACAGATTACGACGAAATCCAAGACGAGATACAGCTATTAGTTGAGCAAGCCGGAAATGAAACGTTGTTTGAAACTCGACTCGCTAGCGATTATATGACACTTGAGGTTTTAACAACTAACTTTAAAGATCAAAAGTTAGGGCAGAAAATACGAGAATATATCCTGTCCGACGAGTCTCCATATAGCTTTACCGAGCAACAAAAAAGCGAGTTTATTGAAAGCCGAAATGTTTTAGCTGTTCAGTTTATCTTTATCTCATACGAAACGACAGCGGGACTTATTGAGTATCCTAGCAGCATACAAAAAAGTGACGATAAAAAACAAACGGTTGAATTAATATATCAACGATATCTCGACGGCGAAGACTTTACAAAACTTGTAGAGGAATATTCAAATGACGGGCTTATGGTTAACTCTCCCGAGGGATACACCTATTATCGAGATCAAGAACTTTTTCTTGACAGCTTTGTGGGGCAGGCGGTAAACGATCTTGAGGTTGGGGAAGTGTCCGAAATTTTGGAAAACGACGGAGGGTTTTATATAGTTAAGAGAACCGAACCGATACCGTCACAGGTTAAAGAGATGATGTCAAACGAAAAATTGTTGGAAGAAACGCAAAAATACATCGAACAAAACGAAGTTGTTTACAGCGAAGATTTTGATTTAATAACGTTTGAAGATATCTATTTTAGATATTAAAAACAAATTTAGGAGCGAACAAGTTTGTTCGCTCCTTTGCTTAAATGATTATCTTTTTTGCTTTTATAAAATGTATAGGCAACCCTTTTTCGCGAAAATTCCGTTCGTGTTCCGACATCGGATGTTGTGGGTCAAAAGGTGCATCGTAGTCTTTGATTAAAATTTCAAACCCTGCTTTTTCAAAATACTCGAAACTTTCCTCGAAAAGAGGTTTGTCGTCGGTTTTAAAATAGATAATACCGTCGTCCTTTAAAAATTCGCGGTATTTATTCAGTTGGCGAAAGTGGGTGAGACGTCTTTTTTTGTGTTGGTTTTTGGGCCAAGGATTACAAAAATTGATATAAATGGTGTCTATGCTGTCTTCCTTTGAAAATATGTCCTCGATTCGACAGATTTCGTATGAAAATATAACGACATTGTCTATTGGTTTTTGAGCGCTTTCAAACTGATTTTCAATAGTTAGTTTCGCAAGATAGAGCATCTCGCTTTTTATGTCGATTGCGATATAGTTGGTGTCGAAGTTAGCGAGCGCAAGCGGAGCGACAAGTTCCCCCTTTCCACACCCAAGTTCCAAGGCGGTTTTTTTGTTTTTGTTGTTAAAAACTTCGTTCCATCTTCCGCGAAGTTCGGTTGGATCTTTTATAAAAAAAGCCGTTTTATCTAGCTCGGGACGCGCTAATGGGTTGTGACGAATTCTCACGGTATTTATAATCTCCTTCAAACAGCTTTATGTGATCGTTTTTAAGTAGCAATCCTTTTTTCTTTGCTTTTGCCAATATGACGGCAACTAACAAGACAACCACAGCTCCAACTATATTTTGCGACCAAAAAGCGTAAGCAACGTCTTGACCCAAAGCTATCGATGAGGAAATTTGTTCAACTATCCCGACGATATCGACCGCGAAACCTTCCTGTCTCCATTTGTCGGCAAGTAAAAAACCGAACGAAGCGAAGTTTGCCGCAACTACACATAAAACAGGGAAAAGAGTCACCGCAAAAAATCTTTCGATACTGGGTTTTCCGCCAAAAACAACATATCCCAAATGCGCAAGCAACGCAATAGATAGCGAAGACAATAGGATTGGAAAATCCCTTAAAGCGAAATCAAACCAGAGATAGCCTCCGATAAGCGAAAACAACAACGCCCCGATATACCCGGAAAAAGAGTTTTTGACGTACTTAACCTCACCTTTTGAGATGGGGACGGTAATCTTGGTTGCACATTGTTTGTCGCATACGTGCGCAAAACCGTCTATAGCTATGATGGCATAGTTATTAAGCGGTTCCGCACAGTTTGTGCATTTCTCGAAACTATTAAACTCATAGTGCGCAAACTCTTTTACAAAGCTATAAAAGAACCCCAAAACATTGGTGAACGTTTTTTCTGTTTTTTCAAAGTCGAGTTTTAACCCGGTGGAACTTATCTGCAAATTAAGAATATTAAATTTTTCGGAATGTTTTTGACAAAAATCCGCGATGTAATCGGAACATCTTTCGGGATAGTCAACCATACAGATGTCGATACAAAGCGTTATAGAGGTTTTGTCCTCATAGACCGACACAAGTATATTTTGATTTGCCCCGTAAAGATAATCCTCAAACGTTTTAAGTTCAAGGTCATCCGCTATTATCTTTAAATCTTTAGAAATCATTGTTGATTTTACCTATTCGTTTTATTTTATAAGCTCAACTTTCAAAAAGAGCCTATATGATTTATATCAATAGAATAAAGGTTGTAGAATAAAAAAACTAATTTTTATTCTCTAACCAAAATAAATCACAAATTCAAAAAAACAGATGTTGATTTATTTTTCGCTTTTTGTGTCAACTTCGTCTTTTTTCGGTTGTTCGGCCGAAGGGTCTTTGGAGGGCTGTTGAACAATCGGTTCTTTTGCTTCGTTTTTTTCTTTTTTTGCGTCTTTTTTGCTTTTTTCGTCAACGACTTTTTTTGATTGTTGCGTATGTTCGGTCTTTGCGTCTAAAACAGGGAACTCGGGTTTTTTCGCCATGTTTTCGTCTATAAGGCGGTTACATCTTCTGATGAACCCGGCAACAACTAAGAGAACAGTTATAAATCCCAAAGCAGGTATCGTTATCGGGATTAGATATCCCGGCAAAAATTCAACTAAAATGCTTCGCACGATTTGGTCGGAAGGATATCCCATAGACAGAAACTGTATAATCTCTTGGACATACGGAACCACTATGACGGTTATCTGGAAGATATACATAGCGAGGATTAATATCGCAACAAAGTACAACATGCCACAGGAAAATTTATTTTTTTTCATATTTATGCCTATTCCTTTCTTAGTTTTGTGCAACTTTTTACATAAATTATAAAAGTTAAAAAGTTATGCCCGTCATATTTGGCATAAAGCACAAAACGGTGTTTGAAAAATCTTGTTTTTCAAACTTTTTACCTCTTTTTTTGTAGAACTAAATAATTATATGGTGGACTTGAATAAGTTCTGTTGGACTTAAGTATAAGTCTACTATATACTTTTAAAGTTAATTATAATAAAAATAATGTAATTTTTCAATAAAAATAATCGAATAGGGCAAGATTAATACAATATGTTTGAAACGAAAATTTAAAATATTGATTTTAACAATTGCCGAAACGTAATAATTTGTTTATAATAGTCATATAAATATTTTTGGAAGTTGATTTACACATAACATGAATTATTCTCGCGAAAAAGCTTTGCGTGAGGTTCAAAAGCCGGGGCGATACATAGGGCTTGAGCCAAACGCCGTGTACAAAAACAAAGATGATGTCGATTTAAGGTTTGCGTTTTGTTTTCCCGATACGTATGAAGTCGGCATGTCGCACCTTGGAATGAAGATATTGTACAGTCTTCTAAACGCTCAACAAAATATCTGGTGCGAGCGTGTTTTTGCTCCGTGGTTTGATATGAAGGAAGCTATGGAAAGACACGAAGTTCCGCTTTATGCGCTTGAAAGCAAAGACGGACTTGACAAGTTTGATGTTGTCGGGTTTACTTTGCAGTTTGAACTTTCGTACACAACGATTTTATATATGCTTGACCTTGCCGGAATTCCGCTTAAAAGTTCGGCAAGAAAAGAAACATTTCCGCTTATAGTCGCGGGGGGACCTTGTGCATGTAACCCCGAACCCATTGCCGAGTTTGTTGATATATTTATGCTTGGAGAAGGGGAAGAAGTTATACTTGAACTTTCAAACCTCATTATAAAAGCGAAAAAAGCCGGATATACAAAACGTAAACTTTTAATAGAAGCATCTAAGATTAAAGGCGTTTATGTTCCGAGTCTTTATAAAATTGAATATAACGAGGACGGAACGGTTTGTTCGATAACTTCAAAAAACAAAGCGCCGCTTCCTGTTCAAAAGCGAATTATAAGCGACATGAATACGGCATTTTTTCCGAATGAATTTGTTGTGCCTATGATTGAAGTCATACAAGACAGGGTAACTACCGAAGTTTTAAGGGGCTGCATACGAGGATGTCGTTTTTGTCAAGCGGGGTATATCTATCGTCCGTTCAGGCCGAAGGGCTACGACGTAATCGACCGCCAAGCCAAAACGCTTTGCGAGAACACAGGATACGACGAGATTTCGTTAACCTCGCTTTCAACCAGCGACCATCCCGAGATAAACGAAATGCTCGATAGTTTACTTGACTGGACGGTTGAGAGAAAAATTAATCTTTCGCTTCCGTCGCTTAGGATAGACACGTTGACCGACGAGTTAATCGAAAAGACGACCAAGGTTAGAAAAAGCGGGCTTACAATAGCCCCCGAAGCCGGAACGCAAAGATTGCGCGACGCTATTAACAAAAATCTTACCGAACAAGAGATATTAGATGGTTGCAAAACCGCGTTTATGTCGGGGTTTTGTACAGTAAAGCTGTATTTTATGATAGGTCTTCCAACCGAAACCGAGCAAGATATAATAGGCATTGCGACGCTAGCGCAAAAGATAGTCGATCTTTTTTATTCGCTGTCTGAACGCCCAAAAGGAAAATCGGTGTCGGTTAATATAAGCCTTGCTTGTTTTGTTCCGAAACCGTTTACTCCGTTTGAGTTCTTTAAACAAAACACGGCACAAGAGTTTGAACAAAAACAACGATTAATAAAAGAACACGCAAAAAGCAGAAAGATTTCGGTTAAGTGGCATGATGCTAAGACAAGTATAATCGAAGCGGTGTTGGCGCGCGGAGACAGAAGGCTTGGAAAAGTGTTGTTAAACGTATATAAAGACGGCGGAATCTTTGAAAGTTGGGACGAAGGTTTTTCGTATGAACGTTGGGAAAAAGCTTTGAAAAAAGCTAAACTCGACAAAGATTTCTACGCGTCAAGAGAACGCGAGTTCGATGAAACTATGCCGTGGGATATATTTGACTATGGCGTAGACAAAAAATATTTGATATCTGAATACAAAAAAGCCAAAGCCGCAAAAGCAACAAACAGTTGTCACGAGGGATGTTCGGCATGTGGTATCGAAAAAATTTCGGGGAGGAAATGTTTTGCACACGATTAGATTAAAGTTTAGCAAAGTTTTTGACGCAAGATATCTTTCCCACCTCGATCTTGTGCGCGTTTTTTCAAGGGCTTTAACACGCGCTAAGATAAACGCATGGTACACAGAAGGGTTTAACTCCCATTTATACATGATGTTCCCTTTGCCGCTTTCTTTGGGGTCTGAAAGCATATATGAAACTCTCGACATAAAGGTTGAAGACGACACGGATTTTTCGTATTTCCCCGATAGAATAAACTGTTTTTTGCCGTTTGGCATAGAGGTTTTCGATTGCAGAAAAGCCGTTATGAAACCAACCGAGATAGCGTTTGCGCGGTATTTTATAGACATTTTTGATCAAGAACTTTCTAACAAAGAGATGATAGAAGCTCTTGAACAGGTTTGTTTAAGCGAAAAGATAATTGTAACCAAAAAAAGCAAGGCGAAAAATATGATTGAAGTAGATATCAAACCACAGATAAACAGCTTTAAGATAATCGAACAAGGAGACAAAGTTGTTTTTGATTTAATCTGTGAAGCGGGAACACAAAAGAATTTAAATCCGACTTTGTTGTTAAATGTGTTTTTTGAAAAAATAGGAAAGACGCCGGATTTTTATCTTATAAAAAGAACTCAAGTTTTGACAAATCAATTTAAAAATTTTGAATAAAGATGGTTTTGGCAAATAATTTTAGAAAAAAATAAAAAAAATGACATAAAACGATGTTTGATGTTGACAACAACGACAAATATATATATAATAATAAAAGTTGTAAATCTACGGCAGGTAAGCGGCCTTAAGGAGGGTAGAAGTTGTCGGAAGTTAGGGTTAAAGAAAACGAGAGTCTTGATAGTGCTCTCAGACGTTTTAAACGCCAATGTGCAAGATCCGGAGTCCTCGCAGAGGTTCGTAAGCGTGAGCACTATGAAAAACCTTCGGTTAAGCGCAAGAAAAAATCCGAAGCGGCTAGAAAACGTAAATTTAAATAACCTCTTTGGTTGTTTAATCGTCGCGTGTTAATCAAATAGGTTAACAAACGGCAGAAATTATGAATTAAAAAACGACGAAGCGAAAAGCTTTGTCGTTTTTTGTATGCCTAGTTTGCCTAGGTTGCCTAGGCATAGATTTTTTTGATTTTTAATAATATATTGCGAAAAACGAGTTGTTTTTAAAAACAACTTGATGTACAATATAGATATACAAAAATCATGGAGTGCTTTTTATGAACACCGAAAACTTTTCGCCACACATAACGGTAAGGCTTAAAAATCAAAATGTTTTTTTCGGTCCCGGTATCTATAATTTGATGGTAGAGATATCAAAAACCGGTTCTGTTCGCGAGGCAGCAAAAAGTATGGAGCTTTCGTACTCAAAGGCTTGGAAGATATTAAACGCCGCGGAAAGCGAAATTGAAACGAAGCTTGTTGTTCGCAAACATGGCGGAAAAGACGGAGGGAAAGCAAGCCTTTCGGACGAGGGGAAACGGCTTTTGGAAAGATACGCCGAGTTTGAACTGGCGGTGAAGCAAAGGGCAGTTGAGGAATATGCTCGGATATTTGATGGTTTTAATAGCAATTCATTAAAAAATGGGGACAAGTAGATGAATATATTTCTCGAGGGGTCAAAAGGAATTGGTAAGACAACGCTCATTAAACAAGCGTTGAAAGCAAGCAAAAAAAAATCAACAGGGTTTTTAAGCGTTCGTTTGGTGGATAAAAACGGCGAAAGCGTTGGGTTTTGTTTAGAGCGGTTTACAGAGGATTGCGAGACGGTGAGGGTTGTTGAAAGTGTTGACGTTAAAACCAAAGGGTTGTTTATGTCGGGAGATCCCAAAAACAGGGTAGTTAAACTAGAGGCGTTTTGCGAAATTAGCGAGATAGTGGGCGACTATTCGGGATACGACATTTTTGTTATGGACGAAATAGGAGGGTTGGAGCTGTTGTCGCCTGTGTTTGTTGAATATATCAAAACTGTTTTGAGTAGCAACATGTTTTGCATAGGGACGTACAAAAGCAAAGATAACTTTAAACACATGAAAACAAACGTGGAGGTAGACCTTGCAGACAATCCGGGAGAGCATTTTAAAAAACAACTTATTGAAAAATATAATGCAGAGATTTTAACCGTTACGGAACAAAACAAACAAGAGATATTAAAAAAAATAATATATAATTTAAAAAAGGGATGGTCATAAAAATGAAAAAACTTAAATTGATTTCGCTGATACTCACCGTTGTGCTGCTTGTAGCTTGTGCTTCAACGACTGAAACGGAACAAACCACAGGACAAGAAGACGAAGTGCAAACGGAACAAACCACAGGACAAGAACCGTTTGTTTCTATAACCGACCACGCGGGCAGAGAGGTGACGCTTTTTCAAAAACCCGAGAGGATTGTGAGCGGTTATTACATAACGTCGTCGATACTTATTGGTCTTGGTGCACAGGACAAAATTGTCGGCATCGAAAACATGGCGGACACAAGACCTGTATACGCTCTAACCGCGCCCGAGCTTCTCGAGGTTCCGGGGGTTGGAACGGCGAAAGAATTCAACATAGAGGGCACAGCGGCGCTTAAACCCGATGTTGTTATTGTTCCGCTTAAACTTCAAGATGCCGCCGAAACGTTGACGGAACTTGGCATACCGACTATATGCGTTAACCCTGAAAACAAACAGCTTTTAAACGAAACTATCGAGATGTTGGGGGCTATTACAGACAGTGTCGAACGTGCAAACGAACTTATAGATGTTTCGGAAAATGCGCTTTTGGAACTTTCAAAGCTTCTTGAAGAAACACAAGCTCCAACCGTTTATCTTGGCGGTAATAGCGATCTTTTGTCAACAGCGGGGGCGTTGATGTATCAAAACGACCTTATTACAAACGCAGGGGCAACAAACGTTGCACAAGAAATCGAGGATACATATTGGGCGACAATATCATATGAACAGCTTTTGGCGTTTGATCCCGATTACATAATAATTGCTCCTGCCGCAAAATATACGGTTGAACAAGTGATGGAGGACAGTGCGATATCCGAACTAACGGCGATTAAAAACGGCAATGTATATAAAATGCCAAATGTTTTTGAAGCATGGGACAGCCCTGTCCCGTCGTCCTATCTCGGAAGCCTTTGGATTGCAAGCGTGATACATCAAGACGTTTACACAGCAAACGACTTTGAACAACATGTTTTGTCGTTCTATCAAGATTTCTATAATTACCAAGGCGAAACAGAACTGTCCCTTGTGTCATGAAAAAGAATAAGTTTTACAGTAGTATAATGATTTTGTTTTTTTGCGGAATAGTAATCTCTCTTTTTGTGGGGCAATATCCGCTTACTGTACAAAATATATTAAACAGCGAAACGGTTGATTTTGGAGTGTTTTTTAATCTTAGAGTTTCGCGGACGATAATGGCAGTCTTATCGGGGTTTGGACTTGCCGTTTCGGGCTATATATACCAAACACTTTTTAAAAACCCGATAGCCTCACCAGATATTATAGGGGTGTCGTCCGGCGCTTGCGCCGGAGCGGGATTTTCGATAATCTTTCTCGGAGCGGGGACGTTAACGGTGGCTGTTGGGGCTTTTTTGGGTGGAACGATTGCGACGTTTGTTGCGCTCTCGCTTGTAGCGTTGTCAAAAGGAAACAGGATTTCAACATTTGTTATATCGGGTATAGCGATTAACGCTGTTGCTAACGCTATTTTGATGTTGCTTAAAATGACCGCAGACCCGGAACAGGAGCTTGCGGCGCTGGAGTTTTGGACGATGGGTTCGCTTGCGGCAGTAACGCTTCAAAAGGTTTTGCCGATTGTTCCGGTTGTTGTGGTTTGTTGTTTCGTTTTAGCTCTTTTACATCGCCAGATAACGCTTTTGTCGTTGAACTCGGACGAAGCAAAAATGCTTGGAGTGTCGGTTGTTAAACTTCGAGGAGCGGTTCTTTTGATAACAACGTTGATAGTCGGCGGTGTCGTTAGCATAACGGGGCTTATAACGTTTGTCGGGCTTATTGCTCCGCACATAACAAGGCTTGTAACAAAATCACATTCCCTTAAAACAATGTTGTTTTCGGGGTTTCTCGGCAGCGTTATAATGCTTTTTTCCGATACAATAGCGCGAAGCATAAGCAACACCGAGATACCGATTAGCATAATAACGTCGCTTATCGGCGCGCCGTTTCTCGCGTTACTTGTTTTAAGAGGGGGAAAGGTGGAATGAGCGTATTAAAAGTGTCTAATCTGTGCGCCGGGTATGGTAGCGACGATGTTATAAAAGATATATCATTTTCGCTTGGAAAAGGGGAACTTTGTGCGCTTCTCGGCCCCAACGCCGGGGGAAAAACGACCCTTATAAAAGCGGTTTGTTCACTTATACAGACTGACGGAGTAAGCACCGTTAACCAAAGTAACATATCGGAATTGTCCGAAAAACTTCGTTCAAGGTTAATCGCGTACATTCCGCAAAAATGTTCGGTTGATGTTTCGGTTACATGTATCGAAGTTGTGCTTATGGGTTTTTCGCCGTGGCTTAGTTTGTTTCAAAACCCAAGCGATAATCAAAAAATACGCGCAAAACAAGCGCTCGACAAAGTCGGGCTTTTAAATCAAAGCAACACCGCTTTTTTAAATCTTAGCGAAGGACAAAAACAGCTTGTTATAATAGCGCGTGCGTTGGTTCAAGACACGCCGGTTATACTGTTTGACGAGCCGGACAGCGCGCTTGATTTTTCCAACAAACATAAGATTATGGCGATTATAAAAGAGGTTGTCGGTGGAGAAAAAACGGCGCTAATCTCGCTTCATGACCCTAACATTGCGTTAAGATATTGTTCAAGGGTAATTTGTATAAAAGACGGAAAAAAGGTTTGCGATGTAAACCTTTCTAGGGCAACAAACGACGAGATTAAAACCGAATTTTCAAAGATTTACGGAGAGATAGATATAGTTGAACATTCAAAAAACAGATTGATAGTTAAAAAGGATATAGTTTGAAATAAGGTTCAAACACCAAGAAAGGAATATATATTTATATGAAGATAGCTTTAATTCTTCTTGCGTCGGGTGGGTCTAAACGTTTTGGCGAAAACAAACTGTTGTATAAAATAGACGGTGTTGAACTTTATCGTTATATAATCGACGCGACGAGCGAAATTCCTTTTTTTCAAAAGATAATAGTTACACAGTATGACGAAATTTTAAACGATGAACTTTTGTTAGACTATATTAAGGTTAAAAACCAAAACCCACAACTCGGAATATCAAACAGCATAAAGCTTGGGGTTGAAGCGTGTAGCGATCAAATAGACGCTTTTTGTTTTTCCGTTTGCGATCAACCGTTTATGAAAGCCGAAACGATAGAGGGGTTGGTTAAAGGTTTTACTCAAAGCGGAAAACTGATTGGGTGTTTGAAACATGGCGAAGATTTTGGAAATCCGAATATTTTTTCAAAATGCTATAAACAAGCCTTGTTAGAGTTAAAGGGTGGCAGCGGGGCGAAAAGCATAATTAAATCGCAAAAACAAAGCGATATATTTTTTTATAACGTAACCGATAAGACCGAGTTGTTTGATATAGATTATAAAAGAGAATTATAGAAATATAAAAATAGAGTGCTGTACACAA
>CAYJJR010000002.1:0-56717 GCA_964370565.1 uncultured Oscillospiraceae bacterium
TTGCGACAGAACGTTTAGCTTGCCTATGCACCCGTACTTAAGCGAAGAGGAGCAGGGCAGAGTGATAAATGCGGTTTTGGGGGTGACATAATGAGTTTTTTTGTTCATGAAAGCAGTTATGTCGACGAAGGTGCAACGGTTGGAAACGACACAAAAATATGGCATTTTAGCCACATAATGAAGGATAGCGTGATAGGCGAAAAATGCAACATAGGGCAGAATGTTGTTATCTCCCCAAAAGTTATTATAGGCAATGGGGTTAAGATACAAAATAACGTTTCCGTTTACACAAATGTATTTATAGAAGACGATGTGTTTTTGGGACCTTCCTGTGTCTTTACAAATGTAATTAACCCAAGAGCATTTATTGAACGCAAAACTGAATACAAAAAAACAACGGTAAAAAAAGGCGCTAGTATAGGTGCAAATGCTACGATAGTTTGCGGACACGATATCGGACAATATGCATTTGTTGCGGCAGGAGCTGTTGTTACTAAAACAGTACCGGATTTTGCACTTGTAGCGGGAGTTCCCGCAAAGGTTATGGGGTATGTGTGCAAGTGTGGAAATAGATTGAAATTTGAAAGCGAAAGCTGTTTTTGTAAAGAATGTGGAATAAGTTATAGAAAAAAAGAGAATGCAATAGAAGTGGAACAGGGTTAAGAGATGAAACAACAATTATTAAATAAAATAAACGATAAATCCCTTGTAATCGGGGTAATCGGTCTTGGCTACGTTGGGCTTCCGCTTGCGGTTGAAAAGGCAAAGGCGGGGTTTAAGACTATTGGGTTTGATGTGCAAACCGAAAAGGTAAACATGGTCAACAAAGGCGAAAACTACATTGGTGACGTTATTGTTGATGAATTAAAGGAAGTCGTAGATAGCGGGATGCTTTCCGCCACAGCCGACTTTTCTTTTGTGTCTGAGGTGGATTTCATTGCGATATGTGTGCCAACACCGCTTGATAATTTTAAGCAACCCGATATTACATATGTTAAGAAAAGCACACAAGAAGTAGCAAAACACCTTAAAAAAAACACAATTGTTGTTCTTGAAAGCACGACATATCCCGGAACGACTGAAGAACTTTTGCTTCCAATTCTCGAGAGTGGCGGTCTTAAATGCGGAGAAGATTTTTATCTTGGATATTCACCCGAGAGGGTAGACCCCGGCAACTTGATTTACAAAACAAAAAACACCCCAAAGGTTGTAGGGGGTGTTGGGAAAGATGCCACCGACGTTATAGCGGAAGTATATAAAGCGGTGCTTTCAAGCGATGTGCACAAGGTATCTTCGCCCAAGATTGCTGAGATGGAAAAGATACTTGAAAACACCTACAGAAATATTAATATTGGTCTTGTAAACGAGATGGCTATAATATGCAACCGAATGGGTATAAATGTTTGGGAAGTTATAGATGCCGCAAAATCGAAACCATACGGTTTCCAGGCTTTCTATCCGGGACCCGGCCTTGGCGGTCATTGCATACCGCTAGACCCATTCTATCTTTCGTGGAAAGCACGCGAGTTTAACTATCACATGAAGTTAATAGAAACGGCAGGTGAAATTAACGACTATATGCCGGAATTTGTCGTTGAACGTTGTTCAAAAATATTAAATCGTTTTAAAAAGCCTTTAAACGGAGCTAAAGTTTTAATATGCGGGGTAGCGTACAAACAGAATATAGACGACTATAGGGAAAGTCCGGCACTTGCCGTTATTGAAAATTTTGAAAAATATGGCGCAGAGATTTCGTATTATGACCCATATATTCCGAAATTTAAATATAAGGGTGTGACAAGAAACTCTGTCAGAGATTTAGAAAAGTTAAACGAATTTGATATTGTAGTTATTACAACGGCGCACACAAATGTTGATTACGAGAAAATTGCGGGAGTGGGTATTCCGGTCTTTGATGCGAAAAATGTTTGCAAGAATATCAAAGATAAGATTAATGTTGAGGTTCTTTGATGAAAAAAATATGTTCAATTGTTGGCGCAAGACCGCAGTTTATAAAACTTGCCGTTGTTTCAAGGGAACTGCGAAAGTGTTTTAGAGAGGTAGTTATACACACCGGTCAACATTATGACTATAATATGTCAGAAGTTTTTTTTGAACAACTTGATATTCCAAAACCTGATTATAACCTTGCAATATCCGGTGGAACTCATGGCAAAATGACGGGCGAGATGATTATAGCAATTGAAAAAGTTTTAATTACAGAGCAACCTGATTTATTACTGCTTTTTGGTGATACAAACTCCACATTAGCCGGTGCAATTGCAGGAGTAAAATTAAACATACCAATAGCACATATGGAAGCAGGAAACAGACTGGGTACGCTTTCAAATCCTGAAGAAGCAAACAGAATTTTAACCGACCATGTGTCAAGCATACATTTTGCATGTGTTGAGTCTGCGGTTGAATTTTTAAATAAAGAGGGAAAAACGGAAAGGGTGCATTTTGTAGGAGATCCAATGTACGATGCATTTTTGTTTTACAGCAAAAAAAATGATGGATCAGAACTGCAAAATATTATTAATTTTAACAATCAAAAAGTAGAAATTCCACAAGATTTTTACTACTTAACTTGTCACAGACAAGAAAACACAGATGAATTAAAAAAGCTTACTAATATTTTGAGTGCTATGAATGATTTAGAATGTAAAACAATTTATCCTGTTCACCCAAGAAATCAAAAAGTAGCGGTTGAAATTTGTGAAAAAAATCGATTCGTCAATATTGTATTAACACAGCCATTGGGGTATCTCGAATCAATTAGTTTAGTTAATCGAGCAAAAAAAATTGTTACGGATTCCGGAGGTTTACAACGCGAAGCTTTTTTTGCAAAAAAACAATGTATTACAATACTTGACTATGTAGTGTGGCCGGAAACTATGAACGACAATTGTAATCAGTTGGCGAAGCCGGACAAACAAGATATTTTAAATAAGTTAGCTAAACCAGTTATGTTTGACAAAGCGTACAAACCTTTTGGTGACGGATATTCGGCGAAAAAAACATGTGAAAAAATAATGGAGTTTTTAAATGATTAAAGTTTGCCATCTAACTTCAGTTCATAAAAGTCAAGATCCGAGAATTATGAAAAAACAGTGTGCTAGCTTGGCAAGAGCGGGATACGACACATATTTGGTTGCAGGTGGCGAGAGTTATGAAGAGCACGATGTTAAAGTAGTTGGTGTTGGCGAATTTAGCGGTGGCAGACTAAACCGAATGACAAAAAAAGCAAAAGCTGTTTATAAAAAGGCTTTAGAGTTGGATTGCGACATTTATCAAATTCACGACCCGGAACTGTTGCCATATGCGCTAAAGTTGAAGCGAAAGAGGAAGACAGTTATTTATGATGCCCATGAAGACATAGTTTCACAAATAGATGAAAAAGAATATCTAAATGATTTATCAAAATACATACTTGCTTTTGCAATTAAACAGCTTTTGATTTATGTAACTAATAGAGTTGATACTGTTATCTATGTAACCCCACATTATAAAGATTGTTTTAAAAATAGTGAAAAAATTATGCTTACCAACTACCCTATCGTCCGTAAAGACACTTTAGGTATAGAAAATAGATTACACAACCAGCTCGTTTTTACCGGAGGAGTAAGGAATATATGGTGTTTACACAAAATAATTAAAGCAGTTCAAAATTTGGATGTTAAGTTTAAAGTGTGCGGTTCCGCTGAAGAAAACTATCTATCGGTGCTTAAGAAAGTTGATGTAAACAACAAATTTGAATATTTAGGCATTATTAAACATGAAGAAGCCTTTAAACTGCAACAATGTAGCAGCATAGGTATGAGTGTATTGAAATATCATAAAAATGTCGGTGGTAAAACCGGAACCTTAGGAAACACAAAAATATTTGAATATATGATTGCTGGTCTACCAATAGTTTGCACAGATTTTGTCTTGTGGAAAGAAATTGTTGATAAATATGATTGCGGAATTTGTGTAGACCCTGAAGATATCGATGAAATTTCAAACGCAATAAAATTTTTGCTCGACAACCCCGAGCGAGCGAAACAGATGGGCGAAAACGGGCGCAGAGCAGTTGAACAGGAATTTAATTGGGGAACACAAGAGGTTAAACTATTAAAACTCTACAAGGAGCTTTCGGATGAAATACGGGCTGATAGGTTGCGGAAGAATAGCAACCAACCACATAAAGGCATGTCTTGAAAACAAAATACAGATCGTTGCGGTGTGTGACATTATTCCGGAAAATATGCAAAGTCTTTTGGAAAAGCATAAACTCGAAAATGATAAAAACATAAAACGATACATCGACTATAAAAAGATGCTTGAAGAAAACGAAATTGACTTTATTTCAATTGCAACCGAAAGCGGAAAGCATGCTGAGATAGCGCTTTATTGTATAAATAAAGGCGTTCATACAATTATTGAAAAGCCAATGGCTATGAGCATTGAAGATTGCAACAGAATAATTGAACTTTCAAAACAAAGAAATGTTAAAGTTTCCGCTTGTCATCAAAATCGGTTTAACATATCGGTTCAAAGATTGCGAAAAGCTATCGAAGCCGGGGACTTCGGAAAGATCTCCCACGGCACGGTACATGTGCGTTGGAACAGGGGCAAAGAGTATTACACCCAAGCACCGTGGCGGGGTACATGGGAACAGGATGGTGGAGCACTTATGAACCAATGTATCCACGGAATAGACCTGTTGCGTTGGATGCTTGGTGATGATATAACAGAACTCTATGGCAAAACAAAACAGGTGTTCCACGACTATCTTGAATGTGAAGATTTAGGAACCGCAATTGTAAGCTTTTCTAACGGTGCAACGGGCCTAATCGAGGGGACGACAAACGTTTATCCACAAAACCTAGAGGAAACATTGTATATCTTTGGCGAAAAGGGAACTGTAAAACTTGGCGGAAAAAGCATGAATACAATTGATGTGTGGGATTTTGAAAACCAAAACGAGAGTTTTGCCGGCTTTATCGAAGAAACCGAGAATATATACGGCAACGGGCATGTGTCTCTTTGGAAAGATTTTATCGAGGCAATTGAAGATGACAGAGAACCGTATGTAGATGCTTATGCAGGCAAGAGGGCGGTCGAGATGATTTTGGGGATATATAAGTCGAGCTTTGAGGGGAAGGCGGTTGGGTTTCCGATTGAAAATGTTAGTTCAATACAATTTGACGGAGGATTTCAGGGGTAAGCAATGCATATGAAAGTGCTGTTAGTTTGTGGAATATATACCGATGGAAAAACAAATATCAGCAGTCAATTTGTACATCATCAAGCGATTGCCTTAAAGAAGCACGGTATAGATGTTGCAGTGTTGTCTCTCGATACTCGTTCGATTAGGCGCAAAAGAAAACATGGTTTTAACAAGTATGTGATAGATGATATTCCTGTTTATGTTGGCTCGTTCCCATGTGGACCGCT
Organism: uncultured Oscillospiraceae bacterium; assembly: GCA_964370565.1. Classification (GTDB taxonomy): domain Bacteria; phylum Bacillota; class Clostridia; order Oscillospirales; family Ruminococcaceae; genus CAYJAY01. Next base: position 5,443 of record CAYJJR010000002.1, read on the forward strand.
TGGAGAAATTTTAAAATTTGTAAGCGTTAAATTAGCAAACAAACTATTTAAAATAATAGTGAGAGAACAAGGTTTGCCGGATATTATTCATGGTCATTTTTATTACAATTCTTATTCTATAACCGAAATGGCTAATAAATACAATATACCCCTCGTTACTACTGAACACTCAAGCACTGTTTTAGAAATGAACGTTACAGATAAAATAAAGAAAGATGCGAAATATGTTTATGAGCAAAGTGTAAAAATTATTTGTGTGAGTGATGGGCTAAAGAGAGCTATAAATAGCTTTTACGATGGCGAAGTGAAAGTTATCAATAATATTGTTTCGAATAATTTCCAACATGTTGCTTGTGAAAAAAATAAAGAGTTTACATTTGTCAGCACAGGGAACTTAATTCAATTGAAGAGGCATGATATAACATTAAATGCGTTTGAGGAATTTACAAAAAAGCACCCAAACTCAAAACTAATTATTATTGGACAAGGCGATTTAAAAGCCAATTTGATAAAAACCACAAAGACTCTGGGCATTTCGCAGAAAGTTGAGTTCAAAGGGAGAGTTGAGAATAAAGAACTGCCTCAAATATATAGCAGATGCCACTCGTTTGTTCTTCCGAGCGAATATGAAACTTTTGGGGTTGCATATATCGAAGCGATAGCGGCAGGTCTGCCTGTCATAAGCAGTAAACATGGTAAGCTAAACGGAATTGTTAATGAAAAAAATGGGATAGCAATAGAGGAAAATACAGTTGAGAATGTTTTTCAAGCAATGGAGTATATTTATAAAAATTACGAAGAGTTTGATAAAGAAAAGATGTCAAGAGATGTGATTGAGAGGTATAGTGAAGAGAAGATTGTGGAAGAGATTTTTGAAATATACAAATTGTTGCAAGCACAACGGAGAAGTGTATGAAAATATTATATATAACATATATTGATTTTGATAAATTAAGTTCGGGAAGTAGTGTGCGGCCAAAGAAAATGTATGACGCCATGCTTGAATGCGGTCATCAAGTTTTGCTTTTAAAAGGTAGCCAGGCAATGAATAGAAAATCGTCTCGAAGAAAAGCGGTTGAAAAAGCAAAAGAGGAGTTGCTTAACACAAATGTTGATTTTTGCTATATCGAGTCTTCAACATACCCAATACTTCATTCATTTGATCGTGCACTGATTAAATATGTAACAAATAGAGGGATACCAACAGCATATTTTTATAGAGATTGTTATCATTTATTTCCTGAACTTCAAAAGAAGCGATCAGGATTGTTTAATGTACTTAAAAAAAAATATTTAGATTTTTTATATAAAATTACAGACGAATTAATTAAAAAATGTGATATAGTATATTTTCCATCGGAGGAGTTTAGTAAGTTATACAACTACAAAAACACAAAGCTACTTCCACCGGCGGGAGAAATTGTAAAGACAAACGATAAGATGAATACTAAAACCGCTATATATGTAGGGGGAGTATCTGAACGCTATGGTTTTGAACTTTTAATAAATAGCTTTTTAGATATTAATGCGAAGGGTATACGAGTTAAGTTAATATTGGTATGCAGAAAAGATGATTTTGAACAGTATAATATTCCAAACTATGAATGGTTGTCAGTATATCATGTTTGTGGCTTTGATTTAGACAAACTCTACAGAAAAGCCGATATTGCTTTACATCCAGCAAAAATCACAACATATAATAATTTTGCAGTATCAGTGAAACTGTTTGAATACATGTCATATAGTCTACCAATGGTAGTAACAAACAATGCTGCTATGGCAAAAATTATCAACGATGACAACATAGGGATAGTTACAGATGGAAGTAGCGAAGCGTTTTCAGAAGGAATACTTAGATTAATTGAAAATGATGAATTGCTAAAATTTTATCAAACAAATATATTTAATGCTTTAAGAAACAAGCATTTATGGGTTCACAGAGTACAAACTATATGCAGAGATTTATCTAACTTTAAAACCGATAGAAAATGGGAAAATGAATGAAAAAAGCTTTATTAATCATAACTTCAGATTACCCTTACAGTACAGGTGAAAGCTTTATTGAGACTGAAGAAAAGTTTTGGGATTTTGACTTAGTCATACTTGTGCCTTTTAGAAAAAATGGAAATATGCGAAAATATATCAACCCTAATATAAGGCTAATAAAACCACCTATCAACAAAAGGAATTTTGGATTTTTACTGGACTATTTAATTAGCTTGTTTAGTTTGTTTTTTAAAGGTTATATGCGTAAAGAGGTTTTTTTTATATTAAAAAGCAAAAAAAATCGTAAGAAGAAATTAACAGAACTTTTAAAATTTTACAAATATTCTATGACGCTTACGAAGAATGTAAAGAAAGATTTAAATAAGTATACGGAGTATGATTTTACAGTATACTCGTATTGGCTTCATCTTCATGCACTTATCGCTTTAATGTTGAAAAAAAGGTATGGTTACAATTGCTTTTCAAGATGTCACGGAGTTGATTTGTATTTAGAAAGACATGAAACTCAATATTTGCCGTTAAGAGATTATTTAATTGAAAATATGGATGGTGTTTTCCCTTGCTCACAAAACGGAACAGATTATTTATTGAAAGCATACCCTCAATATAAGAATAAAATAAAAACCTCATATCTTGGAACGGTAGATCTTGGAGAAAGACAAATAAAAAAAAGTAAAACATTTACTATAGTAACTTGTAGCAATATAGTAAAAGTGAAAAGACTAGATAAGTTAATTGAAGTTTTAGCAGCTTTAAATTTTAAAAACATTAAATGGGTGCACTTTGGAAGCGGCGAATTACAATCGGAAGTTGAAAAACAAGCAGAAGAACTTTTGCATAATAGCATAGAATATGAGTTCAAAGGCCAAGTTTCAAATAGTCATGTCATGGATTACTACAAAAATAATGATGTTGACTTGTTTATAAATGTAAGTAGCTCGGAAGGCTTGCCTGTTTCGATAATGGAAGCTATTTCGTTTGGAATACCTGTAATCGCAACAGATGTGGGGGGAACGGGTGAAATTGTGAATTACAACACCGGATTACTACTTTCGGAAAATTTCACGGTAGAACAGGGAGTAGCTAAAATAACAGAAATTTATGATATGTATTTTAGTGATTATGAAAGTTATTTGGATTTAAGAAAAACCACACGGAAATTTTGGTGTGATAATTTTAATTCGGAAGAAAATTATAAAAAATTCGTTGATAACTTGAAAAAGTATTGAGTTTAAAGTAGGTTAAAAAATTGGACATAGTTAGCGTTATAATACCGGTATTTAATACTGAAAAGTATTTAGAACAATGTATAAATAGTATACTAAACCAATCATATAAATACATTGATTTAATTTTAATAAACGACGGTTCCACCGATAAATCCGGTGCAATTTGTGATACGTATGCTAAAAAAGATTTGCGAGTAAGAGTTTTTCATAAGAAAAATGAAGGTGTGAGTGTAGCAAGAAACTTGGGGATTACTAATGCAATAGGTACATATTTAATGTTTGTTGATAGTGATGACTGGTTAGAAAAATTTGCAATCAAAATTTTAGTTGATCATATAAAAGTAAATGACACAGATGCTTGTTTTTGCGATAGATTTATAGTGGAAGGAAAAATTCAAAAAAAAGGCACAGAGATAAACGATGGGAACTATAACGCAAAAACTATATTGGAAAAACATTTAAATTGTCAGTTTATTTCTTCATCTTGTCTAAGTTTAGTTAAAAAAGACAAAATAGACAAGTGTTTTTTTGATACAGAAATACATACCTTTGAAGATTGGGAATATAATTTTAAAGTTCTCTCAAAACTTGACACTGCAACTAAGTGTAGCGAAGCATATTATAACTACCGAAGTGTTGTAGGAAGTGCAAGTAGATCTGCACTCGATGAAAAGAAATTAACCGCTTTGTTAATACCTAACAAAGTAAAGGTATATATAAGTAATAATGATTTGCGTATAGAAAATAATGGCATATATTTGTCTTTTTATATACTAAGTATGCTTTTAATGGTTTTGGTAAAGAGTGAATACAAAAAAAAAGAAAGCAAGATATTAAAAAAATTTGCCCAAAAACATTTTTTTGCAATAGTTTTTTTAAAGAATATAGGATTTAGGCATCGTTTATACATTATCACATGTACGGTTTCAATGAGATTGTTTTATGTTATACTTAATAGAAAACGACACAAAAAAATTTAAAGGTGCTTTATTACGGTGAAAAAGATAGGGATACTAACCCATTACCACAATAATTTTAACTTTGGCGGAAACCTTCAAGCGTTTGCGCTATGCTTTTTTTTAAATAAAAACAACTTTTATGCCGAACAAGTAAGCTGCGACTTTAAGAGTCAAAATAATATGTTAAACGTAACAAATATAAATAAAAAAAGATTTATGTTTATCCTGAAGAAAATTATTAAGTTTCCTTTTTGCAAAATAGAAAAACTGCACAGAGTTTTTGTTTTTAGAAAAGTGAGTAAACTCATTGAAAAAAGAAAAGAAAGAATATCCAACTTCAGCAAAAAAATACCTCATACTGAAAAGGTATATGAAAAAAATGAGTTTCACTTATTAATAGATGATTATGATTATTTTATTACAGGAAGCGATCAAGTTTGGAATTTAACATGGTATTTTTCACCTTTTTTCTTGGATTTTGTTCCCTCTAACAAAAAAAAATTATCCTATGCGGCTAGTGTGGGGTTAACAAATCTAACAAATGAACAACTGAGTTTATTTAAAAATAGTCTTATAAACTATAGTGCCGTATCGGTTCGAGAACAAAGTTCGGTTAATTTACTAAAGGATATTTCTCCTGTCCCTGTTGTTTGGACACTTGATCCTACACTTTTGCTTTGTAAGGAAGAATGGGATAAAGTGTCTGCAGATAAATTAGTTCAGGGAGATTATGTTTTTTGTTATTTTTTAGGTAATAGCAAAAAACAACGCAACTTAGCAAAGGAATATGCTAAAAGAAAAAAGTTGAAACTTGTTAATATTCCGTATATTCATAATATTTATAGTAAAACGGACACTTACTTCGCAGATATTAAACTTTTTGATATCGGGCCTAAAGAGTTTATTTCTCTTATAAAACACGCAAAATTTATTTTTACAGATAGTTTCCATGCAATGCTGTTTTCAGGAATTTACCAAAAACAATATATTGTTTTTCACCGTGAAGGGCGTAAAGAAATGGGAACAAGAATTAATACGCTGTCAGCTCTTTATAAAGCAGAAGAGAGGTTTTGCGATAGTTATGAAAAAGAGAATATTGACTATATCTCTAGTTTAACCGATATTGATTATTCTAGGGACTTAAATGAATTAGAAATGATGAAAGAACAGTCAATGAATTTTCTGCTAAAATCACTATCTGAATAAAGTAATTTTTAGATATTGGGGGATTAAATGGCAAAAAGATTAGAGAATACACAAAAAAATATTTCGTATGGTATCATTTTTCAACTTGTTAGCATAGCCTTGGGCGTTGTATCAAGAATTGTATTTTTACAATATCTTGATAGTGCTTATCTTGGTCTTAATGGACTTTTTACAAATGTGTTGTCTATATTGTCTGTATCAGAGTTCGGCATAGCTTCAGCTGTTAGTTATGCTTTGTATAAACCTCTTGCGGATAAAGATACCGAAAAAGTTAAAGCTATAATGGTGTTTTTAAAAAAAGTATATTTTTTTGTTGGCTCCTTTATATTTGTAGCGGGGCTACTAATAATACCGCTTTTTCCAATTATTATCAACAATACAACCGGGATAGAAAATATAAATATTTATTATTTGATTTTTTTATTTGATTCAAGCATTGGTTATTTTTTAAGGTATAAAACTATTTTACTGCATGCCGATCAAGTAGATTATAAAACCAAGAAAATACAAATGGTGGGCAATGTTATTCAAGTTAGCTTGCATATATTGGCAATAGTCTTAACAAGAAGCTATCTTATTTGTTTGTTGGTGGCAAGTTGTGTAAAAATAAGTATTCATCTAAGGTTGGCGTATATAGCAAATAAAGTTTATCCATACTTGAAGCAAAAAAAAGCAGAAAAATTACCAAAACAAGAGTTGCAGCATTTATTGAAAAACAGCAAAGCTTTGTTTTTGCATAAAATAGGTGAGGCGATTTCATGGCAGACCGATAATATTATAATAAGTTCTTTTTTATCGTTACAAATAGTTGGCGTGGTATCGAATTACACATATATGACCAACCAGGCAAATATATTTATTGGTATCTTGTTGGGTGCGGCAATTCCGAGCTTTGGTAACTTATTGGTTTCTAAATCTAAAGACTATTGCTTTACTGTGTTTAAACGATATAGGTTAATTTCATATTGGGTGAATGGATTAGTGTGTATTGGTTACTACTTTTTATCTACTCCATTAATTCAACTTATATTTGGTGATGAATTTGCAATTCCGAAACTATCTGTATTATTCATTTCGCTGACTTATGCAATAAAAGGCGAAGGAACAGCAATGTTTAATTTTAAAGTTGCATCAGGACTATTTGAACAAGACAAGTATTTAGCATTTGTACAAGCAATAATAAATCTGGTTGTTTCTTTAATAGGCATAGTGAATATGGGGTTAGATGGAGTTTTTTTAGGAACTTTTGTTTCTGCGCTTTTCGGTGCGGTTTCTAGAACTATGATTGTCTACAAGGAGCTGTTTAGAACTAGAATTAAAGAACTGCTTGCAGGAACAGGGCTATATATTTGCTTTTTATCGTTAAGTTTTGTAACCCTAGAATTAATTAAATATAACATTGAAAATAGTAGTGTATTTTTTTTAGTTATGTTAGTTAGCGTTGTACTAATTTCGAATTTATTTTTTGTGGCAATTTTTCACCGGTTTAATGAGTTTAAATATGCTTTCAACTTGTTGAAAGCTAAATTGGATATTTTGAAAAGAGAAAGTAGGTGAGCATATCTTCAACTATATACTATTGCTTTTTTTTGTAATATTATTAATCTGTGTATATGCGAAATACTACAGCAGAACATACAAGAGAATGCAAAATTTATTAACTGTAAGAAAAACGAAAAAAAAGTACGACTATATTAATTTGGGGAGCTCATATAGTTATTTTGCTTTTCAAACACAAATAGATGGAATAAAAGGGTTGAATTTAGCATTTTCACCGCAATCATTGTATTACGACTTGAAAATGCTAGAAGAATATATAGAAGCTATAAAAGAAAACGGTAAGATATTTGTAGTTTTATGTCCTTTTGTATTTTGTGTAGACAATTATAATGATGAAGAAATTAATGTTAGATATTTTAAAATTTTAAATGGAAAGTCAATAGTAAATTATAGCCCACTAAAATTTCGTTATAGCCATTATTTTTCTATAGTATTATTAGTTAAAAGTGCTTTTTTTGCAAAACTAAGAACAAAAAAATTTAAGCGACCCAATATTCTAAAAATAGACAGGTTTAACTTGGCGAAAGAAAGAGTAGAAAATTGGAAGAAACAGTTTTCAATAAATAGTTTTGAAGATGAAATTAATGAAAAAATGACAGGTGTTTTCAGAAAAAATATTGAAAGGCTAAATATAATAGTAGAGGTAATAAAAAAAAGAGGAAACAAGGCTTATATCATAATACCACCTATAACGGCTGAATTAAAATCATGTTTAAGTGATAAAGCATTAAACAATTATTTGTATAACAATATAAAAAAGTGCAATTTACATGATGCTGTTATTATTGACTATCTATGCGATGAGCGATTAGTTAAAGATGAAAACTTTTTAAATGCTGACCAATTAAATAAGACAGGGAGTGAGCTTTTTTTAAAAGAATTGTTTAAGGATTTGGGTAAATTAAAATGAATATTAGATTATACATAAAAAGAGGAATGGAGTATATCAAAAAAGGTGGCGCAACATACGCTAACATAACTTATACTTCTTCTGATGAGAGTCTAAAAGGTAAGAAAATAATTATTACAGGTGGAAGTAGTGGGATTGGCAAGGCGATAGCAAAAAAATGTATCAATTCCGGCGCCGAGGTTGTAATAACCGGTAGGAACAAAGAAAAGTTAATAACTGCAAAGAATGAATTGGGCTTTGGTTGCCATATTTTAATTCATGAAATGAGTTGTATAGATGAAAGTGCGGACTTAATCGAGAGAGCGGAAAAATTGTTTAACGCAAAACCGGATTGTTTAGTAAATAACGCCGGAGTATATGTAAATAAACGTTTTAAAGATTTCAATGCAGACGATTATAACAATATACTAAATACCAATTTAAGAGGAGCCTACTTTCTTACACAAAAATTCATAAATTATAGTATAACGAATAACATACAATCAAATATACTGATGGTGATTTCCAACAGAGGCCTCATGGGCGATACATCGCCATATGGTATTTCAAAAAAAGCTTTAATAAGTTACACAGAAGGACTGGCACGAGATTATATCAGAAACGGAATTCGAGTTAATGGAATTTGCCCCGGTATGACAGCAACAAATATTAATGGTATTAAAGATATGGATAATTTATTTAATGATACTAGGGGTAAGCGAATACTATTATCAGAAGAAATTGCAGAGTTATGCAAATTTCTTCTGAGTGATGTTTCAAAGTGTGTTGTGGGGGCAATAATACCATGTGATGAAGGCGACCACATAAGATAAGAAAAGAAAAGGGTGTTATTTTTGAAAAAAATTTGTGGATTATTAAATAGCAAGTTATTGAAATTGTTTTATTCAAAAAATATAAAAGGTCAGTCTGAGTTGTATATGGATAGAAACACAGTTTTAATATTTGGTAAAAATAGTAAAATTAAACTAAACAAGTCACTAACGTTAAATGCAAATTGTATGAAAAATAATAAACGTAGCACAATACTTAGAATAGATAAAAAATCTGAATTTATAGTAAATGGCCACGCTTCGATTTACTATGGAGGAGATATCATATTGTTTGAAAACTCCAAATTAACTATAGGAAATAGTTTTATAAATTCTGACTGTAAGATTAGATGTCATAAAGAAATCAATATTGGGGATAGATGTGCAATTTCACATGATGTAACAATTATGGATGCAGATGCTCATTCGATAAATGGAGAAAAAGAAAGTAAACCTGTAACTATAAAAGATAGAGTGTGGATTGGTACTCGAGCAACTATTTTGAAAGGTGTAACAGTTGGAGAGGGGGCCGTAATCGCTGCAGGGTCGGTTGTAATAAAGGATGTCCCTAACAATACAGTAGTTGCAGGAGTTCCGGCAAAAATAGTTAAAAAAGATATAATATGGTCATAAACTAAATAAATGAACAAATTTTTATAAAAAAATGCTAGCCGCTTGGAAACAAGAAAGATTTATGAGGGTTTGTATGCAAGGAGCATGGTTAATATAATGAAAACATTTTGGTTAGAGAAATATGAGTGTACTGGGTGTGGAGCTTGTCAGAATAGTTGTGTAGTAAAAGCAATTAATCTTGTATCTGATGACCTAGGTTTTTTCTACCCTGTTATTAATGATAAGTGCATTGATTGCAATAATTGTGAACTTGTATGCGAATCAAGACTAAACAATAATAATAATAATAATAATGCGCCAGTACCAAAAACTTATGCAGCTTGGTCTTTAGATAATGACATAAGATTTACAAGCACATCGGGAGGTGTGTTTTCTGAATTAGCCCAAGAAATTATTAATCAAGGCGGTGTTGTTGTTGGAGCATCATACAACTCAGATAATTTAGTGGAACATATAATTATAGAAAAAAATTCTGATATAGCTAAGATTAGACAGTCTAAATATATTCAAAGTAGAATAAATAATGTTTTTCAAGATATAAAAACAAATTTAAAGAAAAATTATTTGGTGGTATTTTGCGGAACACCATGTCAGGTAGCGGGGCTATATGCATTTCTCGGTGAAAATTATTATGATAATCTTATTACTGTCGATTTTATCTGCAGGGGTGTCAACTCACCAAAAGCATATGCGAGTTGGTTAAAAGAAATTGAATTAAAACAAAAAAGCAAAGTTAAAAAAGTTTGGTTTAAGTATAAGAAATATGGTTGGAAACAATCGCCATTATGTACGAGAGTTGATTTTGAAAATAACACATTTAAAGTATTTTACCAAAATGACAATTTATTCATGAAAGGATATTTAGAGTCGAATCTTTACTTAAGACCAAGTTGTGGCTGCTGTTCATTTAAAGGGGTACCACGTAAATCAAACATTACTTTGGCAGATTTTTGGGGAATAGAAAAAAAGTTTGATGATGATTGTGGAACATCAATGCTTATGATTAACAACGACATTGGTCAAAAGTTTTTTGACCAATGTAAGCATAGAGTTATGTTTCATGAGAGAGCGTTTAATGATACATTTGCAAATAATGCTTGCTTATATAATTCTATAACTATTAATGAAAAAAGTGAAATGTTTTTGAAAAAGCTGAAAAATGATAATTTCAGCAAGCTTTACAAAAGAGTTACCAAGAAAAGTTTACTGAAAAGTATTATAAATAAAATTAATTTTTTTAATATCAACTATAAAACATAAGAGTAATTGGTTATATAATATTAGTAAGGATTGTTATGATTAAATCAAAAAAGACTATAAAGAATATCTTCGTCGTGATTTGATTTCAACCGGAATAGAAAAACAAAAATGGTTTAATGGTATATTCGACGGACGAAAAAAATTTTACAGAAGTTTAAGAAAAACGGAATATATGATAAACTGTGTTAAGTAAAAAAATATAATTTGCAAAATGTTTTGCAAATTATATGAACTTCATCATATACAATTGTGCAACAAATATAGTTGGACAATCCCTCCAAACGTTTTCGGTCCAGGGCTTGCAATAGTACATAGGGGAACTGTTGTAGTATCCGGACATGCCAAAATTGGTGAAAATTGTCGTATACATGTTTGTGTAAATATAGGAAGTGCTGCAATAAATGGTGAAAGCGGCGCACCAAGACTTGGAGATAATGTATATATAGGACCTGGAGTAAAGCTATATGGACCTATTGAAATTGGTTCTAATACAGCAATTGGTGCTAACTCGGTTGTAAATCATTCATTTAAAGAGGGTAATTGCACAATAGCCGGTGCTCCAGCAAAAAAAAATTCGAATAAGACAAGCAAGGGGTTAATACTAGTGGCAAAAACGGAATGATACCTTTTAATTATTAAAAAAAGTGAGAGTGTTAATGGATAAAAAGAAAATAGCGATTGGTATAACTATAATTGCAACTATTCTGATTATAAGTTTTATTTATTACTTAACAACTGTAAGCAGTTTTGCATATGAACTTCTTGTAAGAATTACAGAAAATCTAAACTATTTTAAATTTAATATTGTTGCGATAATGATTATTATTGTGATAATGATTTTAGTTTATCGAATAGTTTTTTTCTTTTTTTATAAAAGTGCTTTGATAAAAAACAATACAAAAACAGTTTTTTTATTAACCGTTTTTGGAATAATTAGTTTTATTTTAATTGGTTTAACGGTTAGCAATTTAAATATTATTTCTAAACATCAAAATTATCACCAATATTTTTTAGGAAACTCAATATCAGGAGTGGATATTTCTGATGATAGAGAAAAAAGATATTTGTTTGCTGATTATCTTGATAGACGAGTATTATATATTAGTGATAAGATGGAAAATGCAGATGCAGTGACAATGATTTTAGCGGACTTATACCATACACATATAGAAAAAGAAAATTTTAATGATTTCGAAATATATAGTGTAGATGATTTGGGTTATTGTAAAGAAAGTGAACATTTTGAAAATTTAGTAGAAACTTTTAGCTTTGTTTGGAATGAGGATAAGTATACATTCGTTTTAGATGAAACATATTTTGCTTCAGATGAAATAGTCTTTCTTTTGTCTGACACATTTAGCAATTCATACTATTTAATGTCACGACAGTATTATGAAACAATATCTTTGTCTGCTGAACCTGTTGAAAATTTTCAAATTAAAGATTTTGGTTCAGAAGATGTGCTCCCTTTTGCAAATCCATTTTATGGACTTGAACAGGATAACAGAGAAATTCATATTTTGTTAATGTTAACTCTTTTTGTATTAGGTGGTTCATTTTTAGCTATTATAAAAAAAGATAAAATTGGATTATTGGATTCCGCCTTGGCCTTTCCTGTTGGTATAGCAATTAATACGGTAGTAGGGTTTGTACTTATTCTTTTAGCTATACCGCTCAATAGTTTGACTTATTCTATTTTGTTTTTCTTGTTTTTGTTATTATCGATTGTTTTTGTAATCCATAAGGTGAAGTATCAGTCGTTTGTAGTTGAGTATAAATATATTTTGGTAGTTTTTTTAGTATTTTCATTGCTTGCAGCGTTATTCGTAGTTGGTGGAAAAGCGTTTTATGGCGCTGATTCTCAGGCGAGCACATATCTCGGCAAATTAATTTCGGTGCTTAATGGGCATTTTCAAGTTTCTAATATAGAGTTTATTAATGCTTTTGGTTTTATGTCTGCATTATTGTCGACTTTAGGACACGCTTTTGACGTAGGCGTTTTATATGCTGCGTATCCAATGGTTTACAGTTGTATTATCGCGCTAATTACAATATCAGCATATGAATATTCAAAAAATATAATAATAAAATATAGTTCTGTAGTTGCCTTAATAGCATTTTTTGCTATATTTTTAATACCTGAATTCGAAATCCACAATTTTTGGATAATGAATAATATGACTGTAGGCGTGTTTATGCTTGTTTTGGTTTTAACTTTGGTCAATATAAATGGTGTGCCAAACAAATATCATTATTTTATGATTTTAATGATGTCGGTTTCTATAATTTTATCAAGGACAGAAGGAGCGATTTACGTATCGTTAATAATTGGATCCTCGTTTTTGTTGAATATTAACAAATCGTTTATTGTGAAAATTTCTGCATCTGTTTTTGGGTTTGTAATAATATACAACATTTGGATTTTAATTTCAACGGGTGGATACAACAACCCTTTCTGGTCTCCCGGAAAAGCATTATTAAGTCTATCCGCAATAGGAGTAGTGTTGGTAATGGCTTTAGGCTTAAACCTAATTCAAAATAAAGTTAAGTTTTTAGAAAATAAATTAATATATTTTTTTATGTTTGGCCTATTAGCTGTTTTTGTTGTAGCGTTTTTGTTAACCTCTCTTCAAGTAGCGGCTGATAATATTTATATTTTATTAATTCATCTTACAGAACCAACAACTTTTAACTTTTGGTTGCTGCTAGGTATTATATGGATAAGTGTTTTTGTTGATATAAAACCTTTTAAGGACAAAGAAACACAATTTTTATTTTTCTTGACGGTAGCATATGTTATTTTAACTCTTTGTACTTTTTTCTTCAGGATGGTTAATGGTGAATATTTGCCTATGCGAGGTGGGTTCGGTGATTCAGGTAGACGAGTACTTTTCCAAATGATGCCGTTTGCGGTGATGTTAATAGCACGGCTTGCTGTTCGCAGGAAAAAAGCATATGAGGGCGAGAAACATGCAAAAAGAAATTAAGCCTTCCGATTTTCTTTGGAACTTCGGTAGTGTGGGTGTTTTGGTATTAGGTGGGTTTTTATTAACAACTACAATTGCTGCCATATACATTCCAGAGGTCTTGGGTGCGTTTAACGAGGCATATGCGTATTATTTAGTTATTTCACAGATAGCGACAATAGGAATAAACACAGCAGTTTTAAAATTTATAGCTGAAAACTGTGAAGACAGACAAAAAAAGAAAGAAATTTTAGGCACGGGTTTAATACTTGGAATATTGTTTTCAATTGCAGTAAGTTTTGTGATTTTTACAGTTCTTTTTTTGCTTGTAAACGATAGAATTTTTTTAAACTCAATGATGTATATTATCGCTGCGCTCCCTATGTTTACTTGCAACAAGATAATAATGGGTTTTTTCAACGGAAACAAAAATATGAAAGCGTTTGCAGTAATGCAAGCAGGAAGAATGGTTTTTCTTATACTATATCTAATAGTATTTGTAGTTTTTGAATTTCCGCCCTACTCTTTAACATCTATTTTCCTTTTTGCCGAGATATCTGTTTTGCTTTTCGCAATTTTGTATTTGCTGTATAAAAAAAATTTTTTTCTAAAATTCGAAAAAAAATTAGCACACGAAATTTTTATGTTTGGTATACAGATTTCACCCGGAAATATAGTTGCGGGATTTAACACCAAAATAGATATAATCTGCCTCGGGCTTATAACTAACGATGATTTTATAGTAGGGATATATTCCTTTGCAACACTTTTTGCAGAGGGAATGTATCAGATGTATATGATAATAAGAAAGCTAATAAATCCTTATTTAACGGAAGACTTTTATAGACATAACGATTTAAAAAAACTTGTTTTTGATATGGAAAAAAGGATAAAACGCTTAAGGATTTCTTTTTCAGCCCTGTTGTTATTAGGGGTGAACATAGGGTTTTATTTGATATGTATTATTTTAGACCAACGGGAATATCTTGTTGGCTCGGGTTCGTTAATAATATTAAGCATTTCGATAGCATTAACATCAAAGAGCATAATTTATGGAAATATATTTGGTCAAATAGGGCTTCCTATAAATGAAAGTAAAATAAATATATGCACTATGCTTACAAATTTGGTTTTAAACTTAATTTTAATACCGATTTATGGTATAATAGGTGCTGCGACAGCAACAGCTGTTTCCTATATCCTTTTTGCTACTTATCAAAAGGTGCTGATTAATAAAGTTGTTGCACAAACCGATGAAAAACAATGACAGATATTTTACAAATGAAGAGGTTATGTTTATGTTAAACAGAAAAACGATAGCGGTTGTTGTTCCCGCATATAATGAAGAAACACAAATCGGAATAGTCATAGATACTATGCCTGAGTTTGTTGATCGAATTATTGTAGTAAATGACTCTTCAACTGACAAAACATCTGAGATCGTAAGGGGATATATTGAAAGAGAAAAACATAACTCTACTGAAATAATAACACCTATTTCGAGAGAGATAAAAGAAACATTTTTCAACAGAGCTGAAGTAGTTCAAATGGATATATTAAATGAAGAAGACGCTTTTTTTCACCCGCATGAAGTTTATAATAATAACACAACAGACAGAATAGTTTTAATTGACAATTTGAAGAATGGCAGAATAGGGAAGGCTCTAAGTGTGGGCTATAAATGGGCTCGGGATCATGGAATTGATTGCACAGCAGTAATGGCAGGTGATGCTCAAATGGATCCCGATGAACTTTTGAGTATCTGTTCTCCTGTGTTGGAACAAGGCATAGATTATGTAAAAGGAAATAGGTTAAGTCATAAATCGGCAAAAAAAATGGTTCCGAAAAAACGACATTTTGGAAACTCTGTATTATCAGCGTTGACCAAAATATCCTCAGGATATTGGAGAATATCTGATACTCAAACAGGTTATACAGCAATGTCTTTGAATGCACTTAATTCGATAGATCTTTTTGATATATATAGAACCTATGGGTGCCCGAATGATATTTTAATAAAACTTAATATTGCTAATTGTACACTAAGAGAGATACCGATAAAACCGGTCTACGCCGTTGGTGAAAAAAGCAAGATGAAGATAGCAAAAGTTATTCCCCGAATAAGTTGGCTGTTAATTAAAGGATATTTTAAAAGAATAGTAAAAAAATATCTATTAAAAGATTTTCACCCTATATTTGTGTTTTACTTTGTAAGTTGGCTTTCTGCTTTGGGGCTACTGTATTTTTTGGGGTATATTATTGTGGGGCTTGTTATTGACAACGTTTCGCTTGGTACATATTTCGGTTTTGTTGCGTTACTTATATCCTGTTTTGTGACTATGGGGTTTGGTATGTGGCTTGATATATATGATAATGAAAGACTTTTAAAATAATGAAAGGCGAAAGTTTATGATTAAAAAAAATCAACGTTTTTTAAACTTTATTAATGTAACAACTGATTTTGTTGTCATAAACCTTGCCTATATTTTTTCGGCAGTGGTTTGGCTTAGTAACCAAAACACCCTTGGAAACAACATAGCAGGTAGTAGTTCGATTGCTTTAACGTTTAGCATTCTAACCGTACTTTTGTATAAAGTTCTAAACCTATATGATTCGTATAGGTTTAGAACTTTGATTTCTGAATTTGTTGACATATTTAAAGCAACAAGTATTGCTGTTTTGCTTTTTGGGCTTGCACTTTTTGTGTTCAGACTCGAGGATTTTTCGCGCGGGGTTCTAGGAATTGTTTATGTAATAGCGATAATTTTAGTCGGACTTAAAAGAATTTTACTTAGGAAAATACTAAGACGTTATAGGAAGCTTGGGTTTAACCAAAAGAAAGTTATTGTAATAGGTTCCGGCAAACTTGCATGGCGGTATATAACGAATTTAGAAAAAAATCCACAGTTTGGTTTTATGGTGCTGGGGTATGTGAGCGACAACATAAACGAGATTCCAGAGAAAAGGCTTGGAAAGCTGAATGAGCTTAACGATATATTGCAAAACAGCATTGTAGATGAGGTTGTAGTTGCGCTTGAACCACATGAAACCGCCTTTATACAAAGCACGATTGAAACTTGCGAAAAACATGGCACAAAGATTTATCTTATTCCGATTTACAACGACTATATCCCGAACACCCCGTCTATCGACAGCATAGAGGATATAAAGCTTATAAATATGCGAACAATTCCGTTGGATAGCGATTTTTGCGCACTGCAAAAACGGTTGTTTGATGTGGTTATGTCACTTGTTTTGATTATTATTTCGTTTCCTTTTATGGTTGTGGCGGCGGTTGGCACAAAGTTTACCAGCAAAGGTCCGATAATTTTCAAGCAAGAGCGTGTAGGGCGAAACAAAAAGATATTCACAATGTATAAATTCCGTAGTATGCGAATAACCGGAACCGAAAAAACCGGTTGGACTACTGATAACGATAACAGAAAAACTGCATTTGGAAGTTTTATTAGAAAAACAAGCATCGATGAGCTTCCACAGTTTTTCAACGTGCTTAAAGGGGACATGTCAATAGTGGGGCCTCGTCCCGAAGTTCCGTTTCATGTTGAACATTTTAAAGAAGAGATACCACTTTATATGGTTAAACACCAAGTTCGCCCGGGGATAACCGGTTGGGCGCAGATACATGGGCTTCGAGGGGACACAAGTATTGTGGACAGGATAAAACATGATATTTGGTATATTGAAAACTGGAATATTTTTTTAGATATAAAGATTGTTTTTTTAACGGTTTTTAAGGTTGTTAATCGTGAGAAAATTTCAAGCCAAAAGAAAGGATGATTTGTTTTATGGACGGTTTAGTAAGCATAATTATGCCGGCATATAATAGCTCGGAATGGATAGAGGAAACTATTAATTCAGTTAAAAGCCAAACATATACTAACTGGGAACTTATTGTTTGTGATGATTGTTCACAGGATAACACGGTTGAGCTTGTACGAGAACTACAAAAAACCGATAAAAGAATAGTTTTGACAGTAAATGAAAAAAACTGTGGGGCAGGGCTTTCGCGTAACAACTCTCTTCGGCTTGCCAAAGGAAGGTTTATTGCGTATCTTGATTCCGATGACTTGTGGGTTAATGACAAACTTGAAAAGCAGCTTAAGTTTATGGGTCAAAATAAATATTTGATATGTTATACAAGTTATGATTTGATTAATGAAACAGGTGAGTATAGGAAAACCATTCATATTCCTGATAAAACTACATATGATAGCTTTTTAAAACGGCCGCTGACATGTTCTCATACGATTTTAATAGACAGCAGTGTCGTTTCAAAAGATTTATTGATTATGCCCGACTTAAGAAGAGGTCAAGACGCCGCAACGTGGCTAAAAATTCTTAAATCTGGGGTAACTGCATACGGTCTTGATATTTCTCTTGCAAAATACAGAAGGCACAGCGGCTCTGTTTCAAGCAATAAACTTAAAGCGTTGAAACGAACATGGCATCTCTACAGAAATGTTGAAAAGCTATCGCTTATGTATTCTATTGAGTGCTTTATCTCATATGTTTTTAATGCACTTAAAAAATATTCATAGGTTTAATATAGGATTAACCAAAATTATTAGTCGAAGTTTAAGTTGCTGAACAAACTTTATTTGTTATAAAAATATTAAGTATCAGAGAAAAAAATACTTGTCGAATTATCTTGTTCAAAACATGCTATTTTGAAAAAAGAAGGATTAGAGCCAAATGATATCACAGACTTTAAGATCATATTTTGGGAAATTTTACAATCTGAAAACATTTGTATTGCTTGCCTTTTTTATTTATTTTCAATCAAAGATAGTACATTTTATGTTTCCGTCAAGCACCGCTTTTTTGACAACGTTTGCTTTAAACTATTTTTATGCTTTTGCGGTAGGCGTTTTTTTAATTAATGAATTAAAAAAATATGGTGATTTAAAAGAAGTAAAACTATTAGTTGTTTTTCTTTTATGGGTTTTGTTTTTAGGTCTTTACAACTATAGTTTTAACATGGACATGATTTTAAAGATAGTGCTATTGTCTCTTGTTGCCTTTATTATTCCGTTTATGTTGAAAGATACAGACAAACAGAAATTTACAATATATTTAATTTTCTTCACTAACTTAGTTCTTGTTGTTTTTGCAATATTAGGTATTTATGCATTTATGATAAATTTCGGTGTGAGGGGTTTTTCTGTTAATATGCCACCGATATACCCACATAAAGACCAGTCGAGATTAACAATCTTTTGGCATCCTAACTTTACTGCAGCTGTTTACTCGTTTTTTTTCATATTATCATTAACTTTGTTTTTTTACTTTAAAAAGCTATATTCGCGCATCTTTATAGGTCTTAAACTCGCACTTTTTTTTGTAGTTATTTCATTAACCCAAAGTAGAACAACCAATATAAGTTTTTCTATTGCGGTTGGAGTAATTATTACTTGTCTGATTTTAAAGAATCAAAAAATTGTGTCGATAAAGCAATTAATTAAGTTTGCTATTATATTTCTTGTAACAGCATTGTTGTTATTGCTCTGTTTTAGTGCTACACTTAGCCTGTTAAATGGTATAAGATTAAGTTTACCTGATTTAGATTATTCAACTTTCCCACTTGTTTTAGAAAATAATGATAATTCAGATATTAATCATGAAGATGACTACAGTGTTGGTAGGGATTTTAGTAATGCAGCTGACTTTAATGGTAGAACTCAAATATGGTCGGACTATATACAAGTATTAATAGAGCATCCTTCGACGTATTTAATCGGTTATAGAATTTCACCGACAGACATTTTTTTAGAATCGAATAGATTATCTGGAAATGAATATGGTGCTGTTCATAGTGAATATTTATATTGCTTACTCGCATTTGGACTTTTCGGGCTAATATTGGTTTTGCTTATTGCTTTATTTATTACGATTAGGATAATTAAAACAATAGTAAAAGGTGAGGCCTTGAAAAACAATATGATTATCTATGGTGCTATTTTTATATATACAATGATAACTGCGATTATGGAGGCTTTTATAGCTTACAATCTAAATGAAGTCTATCCGGTAACGTTTTTCTATTGTTGCGGAATGATTTGTGCACTTACACAACAATACCGGTTTAATTTTTTGGCATTATTTAAAAAGCAAAGGGATACAAATTAAATCTTATAGAGATGAAACTTCCAAAGTGTTTTTTTAAATTGTTATAAAAAGTAAAAAAACGTTGTTGGGAGAATTTAGTGTTTTTAAATTTGAAACAGATAGTGAAAAAATATTGAAATTTGAAAACTATTATTTTATTGATTTTTTATAAGCGTTTATAACAACGTACAATTTAGCTATGTTAAATTTAACATGTGTTAGCTGGGGATATTTATTCAACAATTTTCACGTGGTAATGAATAAGAGTATTGAAAAAATAAAGAGTACACGTTCAGTAAATTAAAGTTAAGAGGGTAATAAAATGAAAATTAAAAAGCTAGGTTCAATAGATTTTAAAATTGATAGAAATACTTTGTTTTTCACAATTATATGTACTTTTGTTATCGGGTTTATCGTTCATGGATATTGCTATTCTAATGTAATGTTTTCACATGATTCTTTGGGCGGATTGAGTATGCCTGGTGGTTCTGTTAAAGGTGAAATTTCAATAGGAAGATTTCTACAACCGCTTGATATTTTATATATAAGAGGACACTTAGCTGTTCCTTGGATTATGGGTTTTTTCTCCTTGTGCTGGTTGTCGTTGGCAAATTTTTTCGTAATAAAAACTTTTGATCTTAACTCAAAAATTAATACAGTTATATTATGTGCAATGACTACGACAAATATGACACTGACATATACTAACGCTACTTATATACACGAAAGTAGTTCGCTTATGTTAGCTTTGTTATTTGCTGCAATATCAGTGTATGTTTTTGAAAAATATAGATTTGGATTTATTTTTACACCAATTTTTATAGTCTTGTCTTGTGGTTTCTATCAAGCATATTTCTCTGTTTCGGTTATTTTAATGATGTGCGTTATTGCTGTTCCAATTATGAATAATAGTAGCTTTAAATTAATATTAGAAAAAGCATTAAAAGGGATATGTTCATTAATAGTAGGTCTTTTGCTTTACTATTTAGTTTATGAAATTACATTTGTAATATCTGGAGCAAGTGCTAGTAGTAGTTATAATTCAGTAGAAAAAATTTTTGATTTCAATTTTGCAAATATAATTAATTTAATTTACAGTACATATGAAAAAATAATCAGAGCTTTCATTTTTCCAAGAACTTATTATACTCTTTGTGCGTTGTTCGTAAATTTTTTTATAATATTAATATCTATAATTGGTGTAGTAAAAATTTACTTGAAATTGTCTAAAATCAATTTTGTTTTATTGATGGTGTTGATATTATTATTGCCTTTAGGAGCAAATATAACTTATTTTTTATCCCAGGGAGTTTTTCATGAACTTATGGATTTCTCATACGTTTATTTGTATCTGTTTTCATTTTTAATATTAAAATATAGTGGTTTGATTAATTGTAAATTAATTCCTCGATTGATTGCGGTAATGTTATCTTTTATTGTGTTAAGCAATTACATTTACACGAACAATATATATTTTGAAAAAGAACTTACATATTACAACACTATGTCTATAATGACAAGGGTAATTGTTGACTTAGAAGATACAGAGGGTTATGTTTATGGAGAAACACCTATTATCTTTGTAGGACAACTATCAACTTCAAAAATGGCAATTGAAAGACCAGGTTTTGAACATATTTCAGGAATAGGTCTTGGTAATAGTTCTATTACAAGTCCATTCAGAACGCAGAATTACCTTAATAATGTGCTCCCATATAATATTGTTAGTGGGAACCTTGATGAAATGGAAAACAAAGATGAGTTAGATTTAGAATCTATGCCACAGTATCCTAATGATGGATATATTCGGATGATTGATAATCAAATAATTGTTAAGTTTTCTTAATTGTCAAAGCGTAGGTTAACAAAAGCATTTTTGTTAACCTACGGTTTAATTAAATTAAACAAATCTTAAAAACCCAACGATTAGAAGGATGATATGTGGACGTATGGTTTTAAACTTAGTTACATGGATAAAAAGTCGTTATAATTTAAAAACATTTACCCTCCTTGCGTTTTTTATTTATTTCCAAACAAAGATATTATATTCGGTTTATACACCGTTTTCTTTGTTTTACACTGATTTAATATTTAACTACCTCTATGCTTTTGCCCTTGGGGTTATACTTGTTCATGAATATAAAAATTTTTATAAAGTGATAGAGTTTAAAATTATATTTGCTTTGTTAACTTGGGTGTTTGTTCTTGGCATTTACAACTACTCGTTTCACTTGCCAACCGTTTTAAACATATCGTTTATGACGATTGTAGCATTTTGTATACCTTTTTTGTTATCAGATAAAGAAAAACACAGAATGACTATGTACACCGTGGCGCCGACGCTTGTTGTTTTGTTGGTGCTTGCGTTTTTTGGGGTCTATGCTTTTTTAATTAACTCCGACGTAGGCCCGATTACTCCGTATATGACCCATATAGATATACATGAAGATCAATCAAGGCTTGGGATATTCTTTCATCCAAATTTAACGGCGGCTATTTATTCTGTTGCAGCTTTGGTTTCGATAATTTTTATCTTTCACGTTAAAAATCTTTTTGTCCGAATAATAATCAGCACAGTTTTTTCTATGTTTTGCATAATTATTGCGCTTACCCAAACGAGAACAGCATATTTTATGTTTTCCGTTGCATTTGCTGTTATAATTTCTAGTGTTGTGTTAAAGAAATTTCAAGCTGAAAAAAATTTCAAAAGATTTGCGAAGTTTGCTGTTGTTTTGATATTAACAGCAGCAATTATGTTTTTAACTTTAAGTCTTGTTTTAAATGTCTTTAACGGTATAAGAATTAATCTTTCGTCAAACGACTTTTCTTCATATCCTTTTGTAATTGAACAAAAAAATTTAGAGGCTAAAGAAACAGAACTAACGACTACAGGCAATGCGGTTGTTCAAACAACACAACAACAAGTCAATGAAGTTAGTGCAACAGAGTTTGATTTTGACGTGGGACGTGACTACAGTGACATTGTTAGTTTTAACGGAAGAACTAATATTTGGGCGGATTATATACAACTAATTAAGCAATATCCCTCTATAATTTTGTTAGGATATAGGCTTGACAACTGGGATATCAGCGTCGAGGTTCAAAACATTACGGGTAACTGGCGAAACCACCCCCATAACGGATATTTTTATCTATTTCTTGCGCTTGGTATTTTTGGATTATTGCTTGTGCTTGCACTTTTCCTTTTTGTGGCATTTAGAGTTGTTAGCTGTATTATAAAAGGGTGTGCCCTTAAAAATGGTTTTATAGTGTATGGTGCTGTTGCGTTTTATATAATGGCAACTGAAATGATGGAATCGTTTTTTACAGACATATACGGAATTATACCGGTAACGCTTTTTTATTGTTGTGGAATGATTTGCAGTTGCACATCTAATCCGAAAATCAATTTGAAAAAAATATTAAAAAAATAAACAGAGTCTAGTTGAAAACTACACTCTCTATAGTTTTAAATAATATCTAATGAAAACATCTTTGTATCGCATATAAAGCCCCCACTCACCCCAAAATCTTCTCAATACACCTCTCAAGTTCTTTTTCGGATAGAGCGCCGTACCCTAAAACTACGCAGTTGTTAGAATACTCGGGGTTTGCTTTAGAATAATACTCTGAAAGCCCTTTAATTAAAATGCCGCTTTCTTTTGCCGTTTTGACAAACTCGGATTCTGTCGTGCCGTCGTTAAACTGTACAACCATATGAAGCCCTGTGTGTTCGCCCAAAAGCGTTATGTTTTGTTTGCTATGTTTTTTGTATAGCGAGTCTATCAGCCTGTCGCGGCGGTTTCGATAGGTGACACGAAGTCGGGAAAGATGTCGTGCGAAATGACCGCTTTCGATGAATTTTGACAAGGTGTGTTGTTCAAACCTTGACACCGTTGAGGAATACGAGCTGTATAGTTTGTCGAACCTCTCCAAGAGTTCAAACGGCAAAACCATATATGCTATGCGAATTGAGGGCGCAAGACATCTTGAAAACGTTCCGAGATAGATAACCTTTTGGCCGTTGTCAAGGCTTTGTAGGCTTGCTATTGGCTTACGGTCGAAACGAAATTCGCTGTCATAGTCATCCTCGAAAATGTATCTGTTTTTTTGTTCGTGTGCCCACGATACAAGCCAAAGCCTGCGGTTCATTGGGATAGTCGAGCCGGTGGGGAACTGGTGGCTTGGGGTTAGGTATAGGATATTACAACCGCTTTTTTCTATCTCATCAGGAATAATTCCGTTTTGATCAACCGAAATGAATTCGGGTTTTTTTTCGCAATTTTTTAAAATACGCGATATCTTTTGATATCCGGGGTTTTCAACACCATATACGCCATCTTCAAACAGGTTTGTTGCAAGCGTTAAAAGATATTCAAGACCTGCTCCAACTATAATTTGTTCGGGTGAACAGTTAACGGCGCGATATTCGTGAAGATATCGCGCAATCTCCACACGCAATCGTTCGTCACCTTTGCGGTCGCCATGGTTAAGAAGCGTGTCTCCGGCAGAAAGCGTTTCCCGTCCTATGCTCCCCCAGATTTTATATGGAAAAAGCGTAGTGTCAAGTCCGCTGGTTGTCATGTCCAATAGTTGTTTTTCAACCTGTTTTTGTGTAGCCGTATACGAAAAAACAGGTTTTTTTATTTGTAGACTGAGTTGTTCGATATCTGCGACAAAAAATCCTTTTTTGGGTTGGGATATAATATAACCCTCGCTACAAAGCATTTGATACGCCGTGTCAACCGTATTTACGCTAATCGAGAGGTTTTCCGAAAGCTTACGTTTAGACGGCATCTTATTGTTATGTTCAAGGTTTCCCGAACGTATTTCGGAAACGATGTAGTTATATAGCTGTTGATATAGCGGAATGTTGCTTGAACTGTCAAGCGAAACGCTGAAGTTAAACATAAGGCTTTCCTCCCAGAACTGATACTATAAAAATTAATAAAACTGAATGTTTACATGGTATCACTTTTTTGTTATATTGTAAACAGTTTGAAAATAGAATTTTCAAACGGCAAGTTTTGAGCTTTCATGTTTTACAACATGAACTTTGCATAAACGCAAAGTCGCCCAAAACGTTGCGGCTTAGCGAGATGAGGGTGTAAACAGTTTGAAAATAGAATTTTCAAACGGCAAGTTTTGGCTTTAATGAGAAGTGAAGTTTCACAGTATGACATAAAATTGTTATTCAAGAAAAAGAGGTTTGAATTATGAACAAGAACGGAATATTTGATATTAAAACTATTGCAAAGATAGGGCTTATGGCGGCGCTTGTTTTTATCGGAACAAATTTAAGGATTAAGATACCGGTCGGCCTCGACGGAACGATGCTTCATTTTGGCAACGTCTTTTGCTTGCTGTCAGGGCTTTTGTTTGGTCCGTTGGCGGGTGGTCTTTCGGCTGGGCTTGGTAGCGCAATTTTCGATCTTACAAGTGAATACGCTTCAGAGGCTTGGATTACATTTATAAATAAATTTTTCATGGGTTTTGTTTCGGGTTTAGTTTCAAAACTGCTTTTTAAGAAAAACAACAAGACGGTTAATTTTTTTATAGCGGCAATGGCCGGAGCGCTTACTTATAGCTCTCTTTACATTATAAAAACAGTTGTATTTAATCTGTATGTATATGTTGTTCCTGTTGAAACGTTGCCGGCAATCGTTGCGGTTAAAGGGGCGGTGACGTTGATAAATGCAATAATCGCGGTTTGTGTAAGCGTGTTTTTCGCAAAAACTATGCAGATGCCACTTAAAAAGGCGGGTATAGCGATGATTGCCGAGACAAAATAGAATGAATGAAACCGGCTTATAAAGCTTGTCACATGAATGATTAACGCATTGGGTGTATCTTGAATTTTTTAAGATATGCCTTTTTTATTATCGATTGTTTAGTTTTATCGTTAAATGTAGTATAATAAACAAAACAGGTATTAACAGAGTGAATTTGAACGACAGGTATGTTTATGACGGCGTTCAATAGCTTTGCAACCGAAAGGAGCATTGATTTACATATGTCAAACATAACAATATTAGACGGCGCAATTGGCAGCATACTAATGGAGTTTTGCAAAGAAGGGGTTTACAGTTGCAACATAAACTTACCCGAAAAGGTTGTTGAACTACACAAAAGCTACGTGCAAGCAGGTTCAAACATAATATGTACCAACACGTTTAGCGCAAATCGTCCCGGAATAGGCAACTATGATGTGAAACAAGTTATTACAGAGGGGTTAAAGCTTGCGCGTAAAGCTGTTGAAGGAACCGAAGTTAAAGTGGCACTTGATATCGGGCCTCTTGCGGAACTGCTTGAACCATATGGCGACCTTGAAGAGGACGAATGTGCAAAGATATACCGCGAGATAGTCGAATGTTGTAAGGTTTGCCCGCCAGACTTTATTTTACTTGAAACGTTTATCGACCTAGAGATGTTGAAGATTGCGGCAGAACAAGCTTCAAAACTAAACATACCAATGTTTTTGTCGATGAGCTTCACCCCTGTCGGCAAAACAATTATGGGCAACTCGGTTAAGGATATGGTAGAAGCTTTAGAAATGTACAACCCTGTTGCGATTGGGCTTAACTGCTCGCTTGAACCGAAACAGTCGCTTCCTGTTGCAAAGATGTTCCGCGAACACACAAAGCTTCCTTTGTTTTTTAAACCAAACGCAGGCAAACCCGAAGTCACGGCGGACGGAATAGTGTATGAAGACCATAAAGTTTTTGCTAACGAGATGCTCGAAGCAACGCAACTCGGAGATGTTTACATTGGGGGTTGTTGTGGAACAGGACCCGAATATATTAAAGAGATATGTAAACTTATTTCGCAAAAATAGTTTTTGGTTATTTTAAAACAGATATGACAAGTAATGGGGAGGGCTTTATGAGCTCTCCTTATTTTGTTGCTAAAGTTTAAATGTAAACAATATTTTAATAAAAGTAAAATATAGTTGACAAAAAACAAGATATATATTACTATAACGCATAGAGGTGATGTAATGGCAAAGAATTTAAAGCTAAAAGCGGCACGAGCGGCACTCGACTTGACACAAGTAGACCTTGCGGAGCAAGTGGGGGTTAGTCGCCAGACTATCAATGCTATTGAAAAAGGGGACTATAACCCCTCGATTAACCTTTGTGTGTCAATATGTAAAGCGCTGGACAAAACTTTAGACGACCTTTTTTGGGAGGAGAATTAAAAAATGAACAAACAAAACTACGACGAATATCAATTAAGCATAAGGTACAAAGTTTCCTTTCAAGCGTTGATGTTAACATTTATCTTGTTTCTTGTTAATGCAACGGTTTTAAGCGGGTTTCAAGACGGCTATATGTGGGCTTCGCTTTTGGTACAGACTGTTCTAATTATATGTGTAGTGATGATTTTTTTTGTAACGGCCACAACGCTTAAAGGTGCATATATAAGCAACAAGGTTAAAAAGCCTGTTTATGAAAGTGTATACTTTTTTGGACTGTCGGTTCTGTTTGCCTTTGCTGCGTTTTCAAATAGTTTTTTTTCACAAGGCATAGAGGGGGTGTTTATAAAGGACGGAATGTTGACCGACAGGGCGGCTCCGCTTGCGATGTGTTGTGTGTTTGCGTATTTTGGAGCTCTAAACCTTTGGGCGGTTAACAGGGATAAAAAGCAAACCAAGGAAGCGGAAGACTAAACTAAAATTGCTGTAAGGAAACGCTTGGATATACCGCTTTTTATACATTATACAGTTGTATATTGTATAAAAATTCACTGAAAGCCGAAATTTTATACAGGTTCACCAAATTATTTAGTTGTGTTGGTTTTATGTTTAAAACAACTCACTATTGAAATGTATAAAAATTCATGGTATTGTATAAACATACAAAACAGCAAACACTAAACGCTTGTTTTACAAAAAACATTTTGAAAAGGAAAAAGAAAAAGATGAAAAAATTATTAGTATTAATTCTTGTAGCAATGTTGACATTTGGTTTGGTTGCATGTTCTGCGCCGGAAGAAACGACAGAACCGACAACAGAACCGACCGAAACAACAGAACCCGCAGAAACAGAAAAAGAAAAACTCGTTGTCGGAACTTCGGCAGACTTTGCTCCATATGAGTTTATCGTAATGGAAGACGGTCAAGAAAAAATCGTTGGGTTTGACATCGACCTAGCTCAAGCAATCGCAGACGATCTTGGAATGGAACTTGAAATCAAAAATATGTCGTTCGACGCTATTGTAACAGAAGTTGTTACAGGCGATGTCGACCTTGGAATTTCCGGCTTTTCGCCAACCCCTGAAAGAGCTGAAGTTGTAAACTTCTCAGATCTTTATTACATGGGCGGACAATCGTTCATCATCAATGTAGAAGATGAAGGCGTATACGAAAGCTACGAAGATTTCGCAGGTCTTCAAATTGGCGCTCAAACAGGCTCTATCCAAGCTGATCTTCTTGCAGAAAACACACCTGATGCAATTCCGGTTCTTCTTCAAAAAGTTCCCGATATCATCGCTGAACTTTCAGAAGGTAAAATTGAAGGCGCATTCATGGAAACAGCTATCGCAGAAAGCTATATCAAAAACTATCCCAACGTTATGATAGCTTGGGATGTCGAGTTCGACTCAGAAGGTTCTGCTATAGCAGTTAACCAAGAAAACACAGAACTTCTCGAAGCAGTTAATGCAACGATTGCAAAGCTTCTTGAAAGCGGAGAGATGGACAACTTTGTAGCAGCAGCAAATGAAATCATCGACCAAGACATCACAGGTTAATTTCTAAATAAATAAACTCTGTCGGGCGTTGTTGCGACGCTTGACAGAGATTTTGCATACTATCTTGCGTTGGAATTTTGCAATATAAAAGATAGTGTTGGAGGGTTTTTAAATGGGTTCATCTCTTATCTCAATTGAGGGTTTTGCAAGAACATTGGAATATTGGCCAATGTTTGTTAGAGGAACATTTTATACAATACTTTTGGCGCTTTTTTCTGTTTTAATCGGATGTGTATTAGCGGCATTTTTGTCTTTTATGAGAATGTCGAACATAAAAATATTAAAAATAATTTCGGGTATATATATCGAGTTTGTTCGGGGTACTCCGCTTTTAGTTCAACTTTATATCATATACTATGGGCTTTTCAGCGTCATAGACGTTCCGTCTGTTATAATTTTCGGATATATTGACACAGGGCGATTTATCCCCGGTGTTGTCGCGATTGCGTTTAACAGCGGAGGTTATCTTGCCGAGATTATGAGAGCCGGAATAATGGGGGTTGACTACGGGCAAACGGAAGCCTCTCGTTCCCTTGGTTTAACTAAAGGGCAAACTATGCGGTTTGTTGTAATGCCTCAAGCTATAAAAAATATATTGCCCCCCGTTGCAAATGAATTTGTAACGATTATAAAAGAATCGTCGGTTGTAAGCTTCCTTGGAATGGCGGAGCTTATGTTTACCGCAAACGCAATAAAGGGTTCGGCGTACGTCATACTTGAACCGCTTATTATTGCCTCGCTAATATACATGTGTTTAACGTTCCCCGCTTCAAAGGGAATTCAAGCGCTTGAAAGGAGAATGAGACGTGGAGACCAACGGTAGTTTTTTAGAGGTTAAAAATTTAACAAAGTTGTATCTCGGGAAAATATATGCTTTAAACGATGTATCGGTTGATATAAAAAAGGGAGATGCAACGGTTGTCATTGGTCCTTCCGGTAGCGGAAAATCAACGCTTCTTCGCTCTTTAAATCTTTTGGAGCAACCAACTTCGGGACAGATAATTTTCGAGGATGTTGAGATAACCGATAAAAAGATAAATATAGATAAAATTCGAGAGAAAATGGGAATGGTTTTCCAAAATTTCAACTTGTTCCCACACCTTACCGTTCTTGATAACATGACGCTTGCGCCGATAAAAGTTAAAGGAATATCAAAAGAACAAGCGGAAAAAACCGCGCTTGAACTTTTAGATAGGGTAGGTCTTAAAGACCGCGCAGACGCATTTCCGGTAACCCTTTCGGGCGGACAAAAACAACGTGTTGCGATTGTGCGCGCGCTTGCAATGGAACCCGACGTCATGCTTTTTGACGAACCGACTTCAGCGCTCGACCCCGAGATGGTTGGCGAGGTTCTCGATGTTATTAAAACACTTATCCAATCGGGAATGACAACCGTTATCGTGACCCACGAGATGGGGTTTGCTCGCGAGATTGGCGACAGAATTTTGTTTATGGACGAAGGCAAGATAGAAGAAGACGGAACGCCGGAACAGGTTTTCGATAATCCCGTTTCCGAGAGAACCAAAGCGTTTTTAAGTAAAGTACTTTAATTAATTCGTAATTCGTAATTCGTAATGCGTAATTGAATTAGAAGACTATACTTTAACTGTTCAAATTAAAATGGCGAGACATTGAAGATTTTTCGATGTTTCGCTTTTTTGATGTTTTGTGATTATCATGGAGCAAAAAAATATGAGATGGGCACATTCTATATATCGCGTTAACTTGCGTGTTATGAGCATAATATATTGACAATATGCGTATAATATGTTACATTTAGAAAAAGGAGTGATGAAAATGGCAAAAGTAAGCACAAATATAAGTCTTGATTCAGAAATAAAAAAAGAAGCTCAACTTCTGTTTTCTGATTTTGGCCTAGACTTAACTACAGCGATTAACTTGTTTTTAAGACAGTCTATTCGAGAAAGGCGTATCCCGTTTGAAATAACAGCTAATGTTCCAAATATGCAAACTCGTGAAGCTCTTGAAGAATATAAATATATGAAAGAAAATCCGGGGGAATACAAAAGATATTCTTCTTTTAACGAGCTGTTAGCGGAGATTTCGGAAGATGCTTGAAATTGTTTCATCAAATCGTTTTAAAAAGGATTTGAAAAATGCAATTAAACGTGGTTATAACATAAATGCTTTGAATGAAATAGTTCAAAAGTTGGCAAACCGTGAGACGCTTCCCAAGAAAAATCGTGATCATTTTTTAATTGGTGATTACAGTGGCTTTAAGGAATGCCATATTGCTTCGGATTGGCTTCTTGTTTATCGAGTAGAAGAAAAAGAACTGTTATTATATCTGTTTAGAACAGGAACTCATAGTGATTTATTCTAACATCATAAAGGCTATAATCCTAAAATAGTACAGAGCAACTACAAAATCTTCGCAATACATTTCAACAAAAATACTTCAAAACGATAGCTTTTTTTGTCGAACAATGATACAATATTACGTATGAAGTAGATTAAATTATTTAGTTTACCAATAAATCGTTGGAGGAATATTATGGACTTAAAAAGAGTTAATGAGATATTAAATCAAGAGATGATTATCGCGACAGGTTGTACCGAACCGGGCGCGGTTGCGCTTGCGGCGTCGGCGGCGAAAGACTACCTCGACGGAGAAGTTGTAAAAATAGTAGTAAACGCTAGCGGTAATATAATTAAAAACGCCATGGCGGCGGGGCTTCCCGGTACGCCATATGTAGGAATAGAATATGCGGCAGCGATTGGGGCGGTTGGTGGAGAAACAAAACAGGTGCTTCGAGTTATCGCTGATGTTTCAAACGACCAATATAAAAAAGCTGAAAACCTTGTCGAAAGCGGAAACGTTTCAATTGAAGTTGCTATCGTTGTCGAAAAACTTTACATCGACATAACTGTTTTTGACGGTAACGAAAATAGCGCTCGCGCCGTTGTTTCAGGGTCGCACACAAACATAGTTTTAATCGAGAAAAACGGCGAGAAGATTTTTGAAAAGGACGCGGAACATTCTACAGGCGACGGGATTTCGCCTGTAGAAATTCAAAACGAATTGTCGGTTGAAAAGATATGTGAATTTGTATGTTCAATTAAAACACTTGAAGATGTGCCCGATATGGTTAAAAAATCGGTTGAAATCAATCGAAAGATCTGTGAAATTGGGCTTGAACAGGATTTCGGTTTAATGTTTGGAAAAAACATCAAAGCAGATATCGAAAGCGGAGCGGTTGGAAACGATCTTTTAAACTATGCCATGATGGTTACGTGTGGCGGGGCAGATGCGCGAATGGCAGGCGCGCCCATTGATGTTGTCACAAACTCTGGAAGCGGCAACCAAGGCATAACGTGCACAATGCCGGTTGTTGCGGTTAGCGATTTTCTTAAAAAAGACGAGATAACGATGTATCAAGGGGTTACGCTCAGCAACCTAATTGCGGTTTATATAAAGTCGAAATTCGGAAAACTTTCAGCGCTTTGCGGGGCAACCGTCGCAGGCATGTCGTCGGGATGTGGCGTTGTTTTTGTGTTGGGCGGTCGACTAAAA
Source organism: uncultured Oscillospiraceae bacterium (assembly GCA_964370565.1). Lineage (GTDB taxonomy): Bacteria > Bacillota > Clostridia > Oscillospirales > Ruminococcaceae > CAYJAY01. The sequence continues at coordinate 37,394 of CAYJJR010000002.1, forward strand.
GAGATTGAATATGTCATTCATTCGATGATAGGCAACGTTACCGGAATGCTTTGTGATGGCGCAAAACCCGATTGTTCGCTGAAAATCGGCACCTGTGTAAACGCCGCATGTCACGTTGCTCTCCTTGCAATGAAAGGGATTAGGGTGGAAGAAACCGAGGGGATAGTAGCCGGATGCGTCGAACAGACTATAGAAAACTTTGCGCTTATCGCTAACGAGGGTTCTTCAAAACTCGACAATCTGATTTTGCAGATTATGACGACAAAGAACAAAACGATCAAATAATCGTATAATTTGTCGTATTTAAACATATTGTATATATCGATGGTGCTTCGGAATATTCCGAGATGCCGTCGATTTTGCTTGTATAAGGATGTGGATAGAACTTAATTGACAATGGTCAAGATTGGATAATAATGACTTAACAAGCTAATATTGGTTTTTCGGTTAATTTTTATCAGTTTCCCCTTTAAATTTTAAAAAGAATACTATATAATATAAAAGATAATGTTAAATTATACAAATGGTAAGTTTTGTGCTTCAAGTCTTAAGACCTGATTTTTGCTAATGCAAATTAGCCCAAAACGTTGCGACTCAGAATGAAAAGGAGCTTAGGACATAAAAATGGAACAACAACTCGGAAAACTTTACGACCCGAAAGCGGTTGAAGATAAGGTTTATAAAAATTGGTTAGATAAAAAATATTTTAATGCAAAGGTCGACCCTGACAAAAAACCGTATACAATAGTTATTCCGCCCCCAAACATCACGGGACAGCTTCACATGGGACACGCCCTTGACAACACGCTTCAAGATATCTTGATTAGAACCAAAAGAATGCAGGGTTATTCTGCGCTTTGGCTTCCCGGAACCGACCATGCGTCGATAGCTACCGAAGCAAAGATAGTCGAGGCTATGAAAGCCGAGGGGGTTTCAAAAGACGACCTTGGGCGCGACGGATTTCTTGAAAGAGCTTGGAAATGGAAAGAACAGTATGGCGGAAGGATTATAGAACAGCTTAAAAAGCTAGGTTCTTCTTGTGACTGGGACAGGGAACGTTTTACGCTTGACGAAGGTTGTAGCGAAGCGGTTAAACATGTTTTTATCAACCTGTACAACAAAGGGCTTATCTATCGCGGCGAAAGAATGGTTAACTGGTGTCCAAATTGTTTGACAACTATATCGGACGCCGAGGTTGATTTTGAGGAAAGCGACGGATTTTTCTGGCATATAAGATATCCGCTTTCGGACGGAACCGGACACCTTGAACTTGCGACAACTCGTCCCGAGACAATGCTAGGCGACACGGCGATTGCGGTTAACCCGGACGACGAGCGATATAAACATCTTATAGGCAAAACGGTTAAACTTCCGCTTATCGGAAAGGATATTCCTATTATTGGTGACAGCTACGCCGAGATGGATTTTGGAACAGGAGTTGTTAAGGTTACCCCGGCACACGACCCCAACGATTTTGAAGCCGGAATAAGAAACAACCTTGAAGTTATAAACATCTTTAACGAAGACGCAACGGTTAACGAAAACGGCGGAGAATATCAAGGGCTCGACCGATATGAAGCGAGAAAACGTATCGTTAAAAAGCTTGAAGAGCAAGGCTTTTTAATCAAGACCGAGCCTATCAAACATAATGTCGGGAAATGTTATCGTTGCGGAACAACGGTAGAGCCTAGGCTTTCGCTTCAATGGTTTGTCGATATGAAGCCACTTGCTGAACCCGCTATTAAGGCGGTTGAAGGGGACGACATTCAATTTGTGCCCGAACGTTTTGAAAAAACATATTTTAACTGGATGTATAACATCAAAGACTGGTGTATCTCTCGCCAACTTTGGTGGGGACACAGAATTCCGGCATACTATTGTGACGATTGTTCGGAACTTGTCGTGTCGGACAAACAAGAAACCGTTTGCCCAAAATGTGGCGGGAATTTAAGACAAGACGAAGACACGCTTGACACATGGTTCTCGTCGGCTCTTTGGCCGTTCTCGACACTCGGTTGGCCCCAAAATACAGAAGATTTGAAATATTTCTACCCGACAGACGTTCTTGTTACGGGATATGATATAATCTTTTTCTGGGTTGCTCGAATGATATTCTCGGGACTTGAAAACATGAACGAACGACCGTTCCACACAGTGTTTATTCATGGAATTGTAAGGGCGACGGACGGGAAGAAGATGTCGAAATCGGCCGGCAACGGAATTGACCCGCTCGATATAATTGAAGAATACGGCGCGGACGCATTAAGATATATGCTAGCGTCCGGAACAACCCCCGGAAACGACATGCGTTTTTCGGACGAGAAGGTTAAAGCTTCGAGAAACTTTGCCAACAAGCTTTGGAACGCCGCGCGGTTTATCCTTATGAACGATGTTTCAAGCGTTAAAGCCGACACGTTACCCAGTGATCTTAACATCGAAGATAAATGGATACTTTGCCAACTTAATACGCTTATTAAAGAAGTTTCCGACAACATCGAAAAATACGAACTAGGCGTTGCCGCCGGAAAAGTGTATGACTTTACGTGGGACGTGTTCTGTGATTGGTATGTCGAGATATCTAAACTTCGTTTGAACGGTGACGACGAAACACAAAAAGAAAACTGCAAACAAATATTAGTTTATGTTATGACAAATATACTTAAACTTCTTCATCCGTTTATGCCGTTTATTACTGAGGAAATCTACCAAGCTATTCCGCATAGCGACGAAAGCATTATGATTTCGTCGTTCCCGACATACGACGAAAAATTGAACTTTGCGAAAGAAAAAGAAGATTTTGCAAAGATTATGGACGTCATCAAAGCAGTTAGAGTTATACGAGCAGAAAAAAATGTTCCGGCTTCCAAGAAAGCTGATTTCTACATCGAAACGGCTAACACACAACTGTTTGAACTTGGGACGGTGTTTATATGTCGCTTGGCGTACGCCAACAAGGTTCATATAGGAAACAAGTTCGAGATAGATGGAGCGGCTCAAACCGCAACGGACAGCGCAAGAATTTTAATCGAGATGGATCAATTGGTTGACAAAAAGAAAGAACTTGAACGTTTGAACAAAGAAAAAGGCGATTGTTTACGCGAGATTGAACTTGTAGAACAAAGGCTTTCAAACGAACAGTTTGTTTCAAAAGCTCCCGAAAAGGTAGTTAACATAGAAAAAGAAAAACTCGAAAAAGCAAAACAAAAACTTGAACTTTTAGAGCAAAGCATAGCAAGCATGGCATAAATTAAAACGGAGGGCGTTAAAACCCTCCGTTTTTTTTGTGTACATTATTTTATCGTTTTTTCAACTTTGAAAACAAAAAAGGATACCCCGCCATTGCCCAAAAAATCACGACAAAATATCTTAACGCGTCTGTGAAAAGCGACGTTCCCAAAACGATTTTGATGCCTTCAAGAAGTATAACTGTTGTCGCAAGCCCGACAATAAGTTTCAATATCTGTTTTGGTAAACCAAACGCCGTCGGTTTAAATTTAATATATTCGCTTTCGAGAAAAAAGCCCAACGCAAAACCGAAAGCCGCACCCGAAGCTTTAAAACAATCTGTCGCATAGTGTTGTTCGATTGTTCCGACATAAAACAAATAGTAGGAATATGCCATCAACAAAACAGAGACGGCACAAAGTGTAATGCTTAAAACCAGTCGTGATGTTGAGTTTGAAAAAAGCCTTTTCTCATATAAACAAAATAAAAAGCAGATAATCGCTGTGAAAATTAAACTTACTATTACGTCCGTGAAGGTGTGAACCCCGAGGTACATTCTTGAAAAAGCAACTAAAACAGCCAAAACAAGATATGCCACAGAAAAGGCGCGCTTTTTGGATTTTACCGCAAGGGTTGAGAAGACTGCCGCCCCGCTTTGGGTGTGACCGCTTGGGAACGAATAGCCGGTTGCATGTTCCATAGCTTCGGTGACGGGAACAACGTTTGGGTCGATAATCCAAGGGCGGTCGACACGAAATGTTATTTTAAGTCCTTGCACTAAAAGAGCGGAAAAGAAATATATAAAACCCGTAAGGAGCGCAAGACGTTTGTTGAAACACCAGTATATTGTGCATATGACCACAATGACAAAAATTTCTTCGCCAAGTGCGGTTATTCCAAGAAACAAATCGTCTAAAAACGGTGTCCTAATCTGTGAAATCGACGCTAAAAGAGACATAAAAATAATAATTCCTTTTCTGATGTTTTGGTGAATTGTAGTAATATTTGGAACAAATATTATATAAATAATCCGTAGGATTATTTCCAAGAGCTCCGCCATAAGGCGGAGATTATATAAATAATCTCACATTCTATCTCTAACCCCTTGAAATCACTATGTTTTCAAGGGGTTTTGCTATATATTTACCCTTATTGCCCTTAAAACTTCCCTTATTATTATTTTACAAGGGAAAGTTAAATGTTTGCCACTTCATCGAGTAGCATAACTGCATTTCGCTTAGACTCGCTTGAGCCATGTGTATAAATGTTCATTGTTGTACTTAAATCTGAATGTCCGAGCAGTTCTTGCACATCTTTTGGCTTTGCTCCACTTGAAATTAACTTGGTCGAAAATGTGTGTCTTAATCTATGAAAATGAAAATCTCCAATTCCATTAATTTTTTTTCTAAGAGTGATACACATGTCGCTAATTGACCTATGTGAAACAAATGCACCATTATGTCTAATGCAAACTAAATCCAATTTGTTGAAATTCTGCTCCACTTCCTCGTTAACAGGTAGTGTGTGAACATCATAATAAGTACGGTTATTAACTTTTTCAATGGTATAATAATTTTGTGTGTAGAGTTCGCCATAAGCAATACGATTTTCTTCTTGCTTTGCCTTAGCTTGCTTTAAAATTTCAGCTAAAGCTGTTCCAAAATAAACAGTTCGTATCTTTTTGCGTTTAGTCGGTCCGATAACGGTGCAGTTACGGATATTGCTGTAAGTAATGCTTCTTCTAACAGTTAAACACTGCTCGTTTAAGTCAATATCTTGCCACCCTAAGCCACAAACCTCACCAATTCTTAAACCAGTATAATACCCAATTTGAAATGCCAACAAAGACGGAATATTACCAGTTCTTAGATATTCGGTTATCTGCTCAAAATGCTCGTGGGTAATTACAGTATTATCAACCTGTACTTCATTATCTTCTACAAACATCTCATAGTCATCGTGATTTCCACGAACTACCACATATTGCATCGGATTAAAAGTTATTAACTGTTTTGGAAACACTGCAAACCTAAAAGCTCCACGCATAACAGCAGCATAAACATTAAGACTACCACTACTCAAACCCTTTGACATTGTGCCATCTGATAACTTTTGTGGACTTGATAAAGCATCGAAAAACTTTTGTAAATGCTCGGCAGTAATAGTTTTCAGCTTGCGTTTACCAATAGCGTGTTTTTTCACTCGATTAGCTGTATTGATATACGACCTTGCAGTACCATTACTACGTTTGCTCGGATGAAGTTCTTCGTTCATCCACATATCAAGCATATCAGCCAAAGTTACATTTTGAGCCTTAGCCACAAATTTTTGCGTTTCGTATTCTTCCATTGCTTTACGAAGCATACTCTCGGTTTCGGACTTGCTTTCAGTGCCAGCCATTTCTTTTTGGATACGGTTACCACTTTCATCTTCTACATAAAATCTAAAATACCACTTCTTGCCTTTTTTTCTAACAGAACCTTTTGCCATAATTTTAATCTCCTTATCATATACGGCAAAGTAGAACTGCTTGATGTGATATAAATATTATACCATGCAAGTCAAGCAGATTTCTACAATACCAGTTAAATTTTTTGAATATTTTTCTAGCTAACAGCTTTTACATTTTCAAAGTCTAAGAGATTAACACCTTGATTTATGGTTAGAAATTCTACTAGAATATCGGTACGAATAATATTTTTTCTGCCGATTATTAGCGATGGTAATTTCTGATTTTTAATCAGCGAACGCAAAGTATTTCTACCAACACCAGTGTAAAGTGCTGCTTCATCTACTGTAAGACCGAATTTGTTTTGTAAGTTAATATTTTTGTTTTCTCTCATCTAATTTCCTCCTCTTTGACCTTAGATATATTTTGTTTAAACTGCTCAAATTTTTCTCGAAGCTTCATAAAATCTAAAAACTTCATTAGTAGGTTTACAAGTTTTTCAAGCTCCTTGATTTTAGATTTTTCTTTGCCTGCATTTAATTGATTGGTAACAGACTTGAACTCAAAAAGTTCCTGTGCTTGTGTGGTATTTTGGGTTTTAAGCAACTTATTTTCTTGCTTTAATTTCTTATTTTCCTTAATTGCTTTGCTGTCTTTTTTGTCGCTGGCAATTTGTTTTTGTGCTAAGTTTTTAAGATTTTCAAACTCTGATTTATCCACTGTGATTTTGCTTTTATCAAGTAGAGTAGGCTTTGTTTCAATAGTGTTAATTTCTTTGATTTTGGTTTCTTTTGTGGCGATAACTTCAAGCTTGTTTTCATTTGAAACAATAACATTTTCTTGCTTGGCAATTATCTCATTATTTCTCTCAATATCTTTTTCGGTTTTGAACTTTATTGTAGATTTATGTTTATCTGTCGAGCCTTTTTCGCCACGCTCCACATCTTTATAACCACAATTTTTCATATACTCAAAATATCTATCTTGAAGCAAACTGTACGATGGTATTAAATGCGATTTCCCATCTTCGTCAACCTCTTTATGGGACGCCCATTTTTTAGAGTGGCTAACTTGTGTAATCACTTCCTTAACTGTTCCAACGAGCGATTTATCCTTACAGCGTTTTGACCATTTTACTTCTTTTTGCACCACTGGAACATAGACAACATGAAGATGATAGTGGTAAGTATCTTTGCCGAATTTCTCTGATAAATCTTTATTGAGTTCATCAGCGTGCATAACTGCTGATAGGATATATTCTTGTCCACCAGCTTCTTTTACTGCGAAGTCGTAGGACTTTTTAAAAAATTCTTTTGCAAAATCATAACCACCATTATTTTCAAAATATGATGAATTTACATCGCAAAGCATTTCATCAATAATGATTGCATCTTCTCGTTGACCTCTGGTGGAAATTATTCCTTTCTCACACATATCATCAAACATAGATAGGTATGTGCCAGTTGGCTTTTTAAAATATATGTTCATATTACTGCGATTTAAATCTACATCTATATTGTCATAATTAGTGTTTTTGCGTTCGTGATGGCGTTCTATATTTTGAATACTTGAACGTGTATATTCGCCTTGTCTAGCGATAGTACGGTTTACACCATCATTTCTTGCCATAGGCATTTCTCCTTTCAAACTTACTGTTGTAGTGTGAGCGTAGCGACGTAGACTAACACTTTTTCAAAGTGTGTAACCCACTATGACACTTTCACTTCGTGCAAAGATGTCGTGGGGTCTAGTGCCTAGACACGCTTTTGTCGCTACGCTCCAGTGACAGTTGACACTGCTACTATACACACCCCTCCGTATTGATAACTTCCACATCAATCACATTTTGTGGCAGTTGTAGTAATTCAGAGGGGGTAGGGGTAGGTATATCTACTATGTCATCTGTCATTATGAACTCACGAAACAACGTGATAATTCGTTTGTTTTTCGTTCTTTCATAATCGTAACGGATACCATAAACATTAAGCAAAACATCTTTATTTTTGTTTAGCTTTTTGGTAATCGCAGTGGGTGAAATTGTAGCTTCGGTTATGCTATCTGCAAGCTCCGTTGCAGTGCCTTGCCACTTGCAATTTACAAAATTATTGATAATATTGCAGAAAGAATTATCATCATCGGAAATGGTTTCTTCGTAGTTACCCAAGTTGTTCCATTTGCAATTATCTTTGTCAAACTCCACCTTGAAGCAATAACCTTCGGTATCACGATTGGCGATAGTTAGCTTGCCTTTGTTTTCAGTGCGGTTCTCTTTTTCAAGAACCCACACACCATCAACAGCACCTACTAAACCAGTGCTACCTGTTAACATATTCAGTGGGTCTGGGTCGAACATTTTACGTGTGTGATGAACAAGCATAACTGTAACATCGTGAGCATCTGTAATCGCCCTTAGTGCTTTAATATCGTTATAGTCGTGTGAATACATTGAAGTTTCAACCTCAGTGTTTCTGATGTGTTCAAGAGTGTCAATAACGATGAATTTTGTGTTTGGATAGTCTTTTATAAAATCATTCACTTGCTCTATCAAACCATTGCTAATGCCCATTGAGCTAATTGCAAAATGTAATTTCGGTATCTCTGTTTGCTCTTTAATTTCAAGCAATCGACTTTGCAATCTTCGGTGATTATCTTCTAAAGCTAGGCATAAAACTTCACCTTCGCCAGTTCCATATCCCCAAAACTTTTCTCCTGTGGCTACTGATACACACATATCAAGGCTTAACCACGATTTACCGATTTTACCACTACCAGCAAGGATAAATATTCCTTGTGGCAGTATCTGCTCAATAGCAAATTGTAGTGGTGGGTATTCGGTGTTCATTAAAGTATTTGCTGTTATTGTTTCTAACGGTGGGATAGCTTTTGTTTCTGTGTTTTCCATCTTAAAGCACCTCCTTGTACTGATTTGTAAATAAGAAAATTTCAAGCTCTGTAACTTCAATTAAGACTTTTTTACCAGATTTCAAATGTGGTAATCTATTGTCTTTGATTAGCTTTCTGAAAAAATATTCAGACAAGCCTTGATGTTGTTTTACAGCTTGTTTAATAGTTATAAATTTCTTTTCGTTCATGATTTTTATCCTTTCGTTTAACAACCTACAAGTTAGAATTAAATTCGTGGTAGGTTATAATTTTTTTTGTGTTTAATATTTTGCTGTTTCCCCAATATAGTTTCCTAAGAAGTTACCTTGCGTGGCACTTTCTCGTACTTCCATACTTGGTAGGCTCATATCATCGCCTACTTCTCCGAAATGGTAATTATATTGGACAGTCATTCAGTTGTGTTTTTAATAAATCAACGTTGTTTATGTTTATATGATAGCAAGAAAAAACCACTAGTGCCGTATGTTGCAAAAGTGGAAATTTTCTAAAAATATTCGATTTTTTTCATCTTTGAAAATGATGTAGAAATTTGGTATAATATAAGTACAAATTAAAATTTAGGTGGTGCAATATGCAATCAAAATTATCATTACAAGAAATCTTAGGGGATTTAAGACACCCTTTAAAATTGGAAGATATAGCAAACGCAACTGGAATATCAGTGGCTACATTGTCACGTTTTGAAAAAGATGATAGACAAGATATACCATACCAAAGCCTTTTGAAATTGGCTCATCATTATGGTGTTTCAATGGATTATTTGTGTGGATTAACCACTAATGTAAAGCATAGAAATACTGCTGTTGAAGAATTAGGTCTTACAGATGAAGTTATAGAAATGCTTAAAAATAAAAAAGTCAACAATCGCTTTTTATGCGAATTGCTGACTCATGAAGATTTTGCTAAACTGCTTGCTGCTATCGAAGTTTATCTTGATAAAGGCTTATCAGATAGCACTAGACACGCAAATAATATGTTTGATTTTATACATAAAAATTTGAGAAATCACGTGGATTTAAAACAAGGTGAAGATGTTTTTGCATTTTTAAAAGAGGTAACTATTGCCGAAGATGAATATTTGCGTTTTCGTATTTCTGAACGCTTTAATTTGCTGTTACAAAATCTTTTAGCAGAACATAAATCACGTTTTAAAATGAACAAAAGCGAAAATGAGCAGATGAAAGAACTGCAAGCCGACCTTGATACTTATGTCAGCTCAAAAGAAAGTAGCCAGCGTATGAAATTCAACCTTTTGGCTAAAAAAATAGGACTTAACACGAATCATCTCACCGATGAAGAGTGCCAAGTCCTTATGAAAGCTCTTGAAAAATCCGATGTACTTAAACAGGGTAAAGGTGGTCGGAGGAAGTAGGTGGTGAAATAGTTTTTGATAATCGTGTAGAATACATACATCTAAAAAAGAGTTGATGGAGGGCTTATTCAATGTCATTTAATGGTATTATTAGCTATGTATTCATATAAATACTTTTGTGCTTCTATGAAATCATTAAATGACACAGAGTCTTTACTACTCTTTCTACCATTGATTTTAACATCAACATTGAAAAAATGGCGTTTTTGTATAATCTCTATTTTTCGTATATCCTTTTTTGATGTACCTACCCAACTATACTTACTTTCTTCAATCCAACTATAGATTATTTTAAGTTTCTCTATATCATCACGCATTTCTCTTGCAGTTGAATATCGTTTAGATGGATCAGCTCTACAGGCTTTCTTGACAATTTTAATTACTTTGGTTGGGATATATGGTGCAAAGTTACCTTTTTCTATGAATGTACCGTTTGCATAAAGCTTTTCAATTTTAGGAATACTATTTAAATGTGTCATCCAGTTAGAAATTCCATTAACAGAACGATACATTGTCACACCGATAGCAAATATATCTGTTTGAGCAGTTGGTGTAAGTGTAGTTTGAATTTCAGGAGCTGCATGTGTCATATACCATTTTTCGTTAATTGGCAATGTTTGATTTAGTGTTGAAGCTAACCCAAAATCAGTTAATTTTGCACTTCCGTTTGAAACTAGTATATTTGCAGGTTTTATATCTCTGTGAACTATATTCTGATTATGAGAGTGTTGTAATGCAAATAAAGTATCTTTGACATATTTCAAGGAATCTGCAACTGATAATTTGCCACTCTTAATCAAGTCCTCTAAAGAACCACCTCCTACAAGTTCCATATCTATCACAAAGTGTGGTTCACTGTCATACATTTCAATTGAACCACCATTGATTTGAACAATATTATTATGCTTACATTTATATGGAATAGCAGCTTCTTCAAATAATGCTTGTGCATGGTTGGGGTCAGTAACCTCCATTATTTTTATGGCTTTATTTGTGTGTAGCACACAATCCTCTACACTATACACTGCTCCAAAAGCTCCATGCCCCAACTTTTCTATGAGTCGATATTTACCAATCATCTCACCAGAATAGTCAAAATCTACATCCATATTTACACCTCTAATTCGTGTAAAGCTACAATTGTTGCGTGCAACTTTTCATTTTTTAGGTTGTAACTTGAAAATAGCTGATCACATTCTATGAGTTTTTTTCTTTTACCTCCAGTTATCCATCTTGTTGACCTCGTTGTCAATTCAATGTTTGATTTTCTACATATATAAGCAAGAACACCAAGAGAACAGTGCAAGTACGGTATTTGATTCATATCCACATCTAATGATAGTTTTACTCCTATAGATGCTGGTGCATGTTCGGTGATTAGTTCAGAAAACAAATTATGAAAACACAACATTAGTTCTGTAATATCTTGCTCTGCTTGAAAATTTCTTTTATCAATCAAAACAATACTCGCATTATCTTTTGTTGTACCATCAAGAACTGAAAACCACAGTTCGCCTTTTTTAATAGCAATTCCTAAAACTTTCAATCATATCACTCTCTTTCTATTTCACTGATAATCTAGCTTTTTGCATAGAAATCAGAGAATTTTTTATTCTTTCATAATAATCTTCGATGCCAAAAGCTTTCAAAACAGCCTTATCGAAAATTTCTCTATCTGCTTGTACTAATTCTTCTTGTGTTGATTTAATTTCACGCTCTAATATAGGGTTAAAGGATTCTAATATGCGAGTTCTATCGTCGTCGCTAACCATTTTAGGGTCAAGCATAAAAGCATTACTGATAGATTTACTATTTATATCTAATGCCCCCAAGCCTCTACCGAATCCCACTGCTTCAATATAGAACATGCCTAGTATAGAGTTTAAAAGTGCATGATTTAAATCAACATCAGAGTATTCATCTCTTGTTCTTAGACCAATAAGCCTTTGATTAATAAACGTAGGCTCATTAAACTTTGCAAAGAACAATCGCTTGTCAGGATTCATCATAGTGAATATTTCAGTTGTAGATGTATCCTTCATCTCGTACCAATGCATATTACGCTTAGCTAATACGTCAGGAAGTAGTTTCCCAGTTCCGTTAACAGCAGTTTCAAATTTCTTAATCCATCTTAAAGTTCCAGTTTTATTGTTAGCATTTAATTGTGCTAAGGTATCAGGACAACAAAAAGCATCATTATCTGGTTCTGCAATTAGCGATGTGACATTTCGAGCGTTTTTTAGAACGCTTCGTATATATGTTTCTTCTATACCATGCCCAGATTCAGGATAAAACATCTCATCCCAACCACGTCTTTCACCTCGAATAACATTAAATACTTGTTTTATCGGAACTAAACAAGTAGAAAGCTCACTAAGCCACTCAACATTATGGAAAAAAGCATTCAAAGAAACATTCATATCTAAAGTACGAGAAATTTTCTCATACACATACTCACTTTGTTTTAATATTGTATTATCATTATTTGTTTTCAACAACGCAGAACTTACAATACATTCTTTTATACTGTTGTTTTCTTTAATATCTTGTAGTGACTTCTCCCACGAGTAAAATAAAGTTGGGAGTTGCCCATTAGGGGAGGAAACTGTTTGTTTCTTGTTTAAAACTATTATTGTAGTCACAACTTGAGCATTATCAAACCATCTACCATTTCCACTAATATGTATTTGTTCTACGTGGTAGTAATGATTTAGTGCCTTATAGAATTCCTTGCCCCAAACTGTTCCCAGCCATGAATTTGAAGTAATAAAGCCAGCTCTGCCATCATCATTCAGTATCTTGTGTAACGAGAATATTAGGAAACAATATATATCACTTGTAGAACTTAGTGTTACTCCAGTATTATTACTTATTTCCTCAATAGCCTGATTAATCAACCGTTTATCATCATCCATAATGATTTCGAATGGAATAAAAGGTAAATTAGATAAAACCGTATCAAATTTAGGAATTTCAATGTCCATTAATGTACCATCTACTGGATTAACAATCTCTATATTATTTAGTTCACTTAAATTCAATGCATTTTGCTGAAACACTTTGTTTGGAATATTTATTGTTTCAGGGGAAGTTAAGCTTATATTTGCTACTTGCAATGGATATTTATACTTATCTGCTGCCCATACTGTATTTACAGCCAAATTATTGCCAATTTTACCTTTTTTGTAATTTAATGTTTCTTTTGGTATCGAGCCAGTGCCACAGCATGGATCAATAACATTCCCATTAAGGTTTATTATTGTTATTTTGGCTAACAACTCTGCTAAAGTCGATGGTGTAGTATATTGACCTGCAAGTTCTCTTTTGGCTGTGGAAACAGTTCCCTCGAGTATCGTTTGTAGAGAAGATTGCTCGATTTCCTCAATTCCATGTTCACTTAAAAAGTAATTAAGCTCTTTAAGTTCAAACCAAGTGGTTTGTGGAATATTGATGTTAAATTTAACTTCTGAAAAAATACTATAAAAATCACAAGCTTTTGTAATCTCATTAAAAATATCATTTGCTTCAACAACGGAAGTAGCGTCTGTAATATCCAATACTTTTCTTGCTTCATTGTGGTATTTTTTAATTAAGTGGGCGAAAACAATGCGATTAGTCCAGTTTAAAATAACAATCTTTGAGTATGCATTGTATTTGTCAGTTTCATCTTTTGAATACTCGCTTTCAACTTCTTTCCACCATTGCTCAATATAAGCATTGGCAATAGCGTTACTTGTAGAGTAGACTTTCATTGAATCTGCTACCAGTTCTTTATTTCGAGATACTAATGTAGCAACAACAGTGTCTGAAATAATTTCGCCTAAATTAGCACCTTTTAATTCTCCACTAGTAAAAAAATCATTAATTTCTAACACTATTTTTTCAATTTCACTTTCCCAGTCACTACGGTATAATTCAACATCTGAACGAGTTTTTATGTGGTTGGTGCTAGTCCATTGCTTAGCAATGTCAAAACTTCCATTATCGTTTTTAATATATAAAGCTCCTGATGTAAAATTCCATATAAAACAACTGTTCAAACCTAAAGCAATAGCTTTCCTTTGTGCATCCTTGATAAATGTTTCATCTGTAATAAGTGTATCAGGCAATTTTAATTCCCAACCCTGTAAAATTTGTGTTTTTTGATTATCTCCGTACAAAACAACATCGGGGAACATTGTTTTTCTCTTACCAGAGGTGTATTCAATCGTATCTTCTTTGACTACAGAAACTTGGTTTGGAATAACTGCAGAAATAGTTCTTTCGCCACCAGCTTTTTTTATTTGCAAACTAAATTTAGTAGCAATATTGTTTATTTGAGAAATCAAATCAATAGCATGGCTACGTTCATTATCTCTAATAATTGTGCTCATATTAGCATTTCTCCTTAAATTCATTTATTAAATTTTCACTTACAATAGAAGATTTAAGTTTTTTATCTAGATTTTCCCAAGCGAGAAATAATCTTCTTTTTGCAACATCAATGTAGTCAATTTTTTCTTTTTTAAATAATGCAACATCTTCATTTTTTTCTATACCAATAAAATTTCTACCCTCAAGCAAGGCTGAAACTAAAAACGACCCACTGCCAAATGTGTTATCAAGCACAACTTCCCCAGGTGTTGTATATGTTCGTATTAAGTATCTTCCTAATTCGACTGGCTTTTGTGTTGGGTGTAGCACTTCGCCTTCGCTTTCTGCTGTTTTTACATAAATTATGTCGGTAGGGTATCTTTCTCCATTGCTTGATACTTCAACTGGTTGAAAATCTCCATAGCTACCACTAAGCTGATTTTTTCTAACACCTTTGTTATATGGTTCTCCTTGGGTCATTTGAGGATTATAAATTGGTTGTTTCTTGTAAAATACGCAAACATCTTCATGTTTTCGTAAAGGTTGTTTCTTTGCATTTAAAAAATTGGTCGGTTTTGATTTTTCCCATACCCATTTATACTTAAATATCTTTGGTTGGCTTAAAATTAATTGTGCTGTAAAAACCCCTTGTGAAGTTAATACAATAGCACCATTTGGTTTTATTATTCGGTTATATTCTGACCATAAATCTTCAAGTGGAATTAGTGAATCCCATTTATTTTGAGTAGTTCCATATGGTAAATCACATAAAATCATATCAACAGATTCATCTGGAAGTTCTTTCATGATTTCTAAACAATCTCCCTCGTATAGTCTGTTTATATGTTTTTTAATATCGTTAATCATTGCATTATCCTCTTTTCAAATTCCCATCGTTAATTGGAACAATTTCCATAATATCATCCATTCCACAATTAAGAGCTTCACAGATTTTAACTAATACTTCAACTGTTACATTTTCATTTCTTCCCAACTTTGCAATTAAAGATGGACTGATTCCTGCTATTTGTCCTAGTTCTTTTTTCATCATATTTTTATCAATCAGCAATTTCCAAAGTTTATTATAGCTAACTGTCATTTCAGCACCTCACTAAACATACTAATAATAGCTTACACTGTATTATATCACAACTAGATGTAGAATTCAACAATTAAATGCACGAACGTACATCTAATTGCTCGATTTTATATTATGCTGAAAAAATTAACAGCTAACTGACTTGTATTGTCAATTAGCTGTTTCACTTTATGCGTAAACTATTTCATTCAATATAATTTCCTCAATTTGAGCAACGATAGTATTCATTCTGCCGATCCACTCAAACTGATTTGACATTTTAAGCTCATCTGTCACACCTTGTTCAGCCTTTAGCTTAGGTATCATTGTATCTAATAAATGCTGTGCTTGGTCATCAATATCATTCAAATGTGGTACTAGCTTTTCGCTAAGTAGAAGATGATTAAACAACGGACTATGGTGTTCCATCAGCCACGATTTTCTCATTCGACCATATTTGCCTAGCTGCTTGTAATTCTCGTTGTTAAGTTTGATGTTAGGGATATAGTAATCTCCATTTTTACTATAAGTTAATTCTTTCATAATTTGTATTCTCGCTTTCGATAAGATTTTTCATCACATCAAGCAATCTACGTGCCAATTCATCTTATTTTCTGCCCTTGATTTTGCCCTTATCATTCCCACAAAAGCTAACGAAACGATATAACAAGTAACTCGCCTTGTAGTATGTACCTTTGCAGAAATTCAGAGAAAAGCCAGTGTTTTCAAGGGGGTTATAGCAGTTAGAGTGATATTGTGAAACCTTATAAAAAGTGGGTGTTCAAATATAAATAATCAGTATTTGTTTTTTAGGGAAACGTTTTTTTGTCAGGGGACTAGGGGGAGTTTCGATTCTCCCCCTTTGTCCCCCGACACCCCCAAAACCCTCTCAACGATTTAGGGCGACACACGCCCTAAAAACCCGCCCCGCTTTTTGCGCTTTATAAGCTGTATACTGCAAAAAGCTTGCAATGGCGATACTCGCCATTTTGTTGTTCTTGTTTGACGGGAGGTATTTAATGCTTTTTTGTTAATATGAATTTCATATTATACACTCAGTCTATCATATTAGAACTGTGATTTCAAATAGAAAAACGGTTGATACGAAGCTTATTGTGTTCGTACCAACCGTTATATTTAATCTTATCTGGTAGTTATTTAAAATATCTTGCAAGAAGACCCGAGAAACCGGCGCCATGTCTTGCTTCGTCTTTTGCCATTTCGTGTACCGTGTCGTGGATAGCGTCGAGGTTAAGTTGTTTTGCTTTTTTTGCAAGCTCGAATTTACCCATACATGCACCGGCTTCGGCAGCCGCGCGAAGTTCAAGGTTTTTCTTTGTGCTGTCGGTCACGACTTCGCCAAGAAGTTCCGCGAATTTTGCAGCATGTTCGGCTTCTTCCAAAGCATATCTTTTGAAAGCTTCGGCGATTTCGGGATAACCCTCTCTGTCCGCTACGCGGCTCATAGCAAGATACATTCCAACTTCGCAACATTCGCCGTTGAAGTTTGCAACCAAACCTTCATAGATTTCTTTGTCGACACCTTCTGCTTCGCCGATTTTATGTACCGTTACATATCCTTCGGCTTCGCCGCCAGCCATCTCTTCAAATTTGTTTGAACCGGCGTTACATACGGGACATTTGCCAGGAACGCTATCCGATTTCTCGATATATCCGCAAGTTACACATCTCCACTGTTTCATAATTAAATCTCCTCTTAAATTTTATTTTTATTAAAAACGGAATTAATTTTTCCGATTTTTACAACTGTTGCAACTACCGTTAAAAATTACATTGTGGCTTTCTATTTTAACGTTAATTTTGCCTTCGATTTTCTCTTCGTATCTGCTAAGGTCGAGATGTTCCGAGATATCGACAACATCGCCGCATTTAGAACAAACAAAATGCATGTGGGGGTTAACCGTTGCGTCGTATCGTTCTTCGCCACCAATTGTCGACACCGTTACTATCTTCCCTTGGTTTTTAAAAAGCGCGATGTTTCGATACACCGTTCCAAGCGAAAGATCGGGAATTTTATCTTTCAAGCCGGCATACACAGTGTGTGCCGAAGGGTGGCTCTTGTCGTTTAGTATTGCATTGTATATTGCGTCACGTTTTTTGCTTGTTCTCATGTCCATTTCGTATCACCTATTTGATAATGATTATCGTTACTGTTATTATATCATGTTTAAAATAAATTGCAATAGGATTTTTTAAATATTTTAAATTTTTTTTAATATTTGCAGAATTTGCAAAAATAAAAAATGATGTGTTATAATTATTTTCATATTAAAGGATTAAGATTAATTTTCTATTAACTACATTTAAATATTAAAACAAAAACTCTAAAAACAATTTTTTAAGCTTTAAAGGTCATTTAAGAGACAAAATAAGCTAATTTTTGTTGACAATAAAACACGTATATGATAAAATATTTAAGCCGCATGTAACGGGCATAATACTAATTCCTCCTTAAAAGGTAGAGATTAGTATAAAGAGATTTTCAAATCCGCCCTAGTCAGCGAGACTGTAATGCAGCAAAGCTGAAAAACAGCAAAGCTGTATAAAGAAAGAGAGAAAAGTCAAATGTACGCAATAATTGAAACGGGCGGAAAACAATATCGTGTTTCAAAAGACGACGTTATCTACGTTGAAAAACTTGACGCAGCGGAAGGCGATACCTTCAAGTTTGATAAAGTTTTGATTGTCGGAGACGGCAAAGACGTGAAAGTTGGCGCTCCCTATGTTTCGGGCGCTGAGGTTTCGGGAAAAATCGTTAAACACGGAAAAGCAAAAAAAGTTACTGTTTTCATATATCGTCCGAAAAAAGACAGCAAGCGTAAGCTTGGACATCGTCAACAGTTCACAAAAGTTGAAATAACTGCTATTAAAGCATAACAAAGGAAGGGAGAGCATTATGGCACATAAGAAAGGTGTTGGTTCTACCAAGAACGGCCGTGACTCGGAGTCTAAACGTCTAGGCGTTAAAAAAGCCGACGGTCAAGCCGTTATTGCAGGGAACATTCTTGTTCGTCAACGCGGAACTCATATCCACCCCGGCAT
Source organism: uncultured Oscillospiraceae bacterium (assembly GCA_964370565.1). Taxonomy (GTDB): domain Bacteria; phylum Bacillota; class Clostridia; order Oscillospirales; family Ruminococcaceae; genus CAYJAY01. The sequence goes on from CAYJJR010000002.1 coordinate 55,838, forward strand.
CAATGTTGGCAGGGGCAATGATGACACTTTGTTTGCTTTAGCAGACGGCAAAGTAAGCTTCAGAAGAATGGGTCGTGATCGCAAGACGGTCAATGTAATTAACTAGTCTAAGTTAATTGTAAACAAAAATGTGCGCCTTGTCTTTACAAGGCGATAGGGAGGGCTTCGATGCCCTCCCGTATTTGTATTTTAAGTATTAGAAGTTAGGCTTCTATTTAAAGAGGTATGGCTATGTTTATAGATAAAGCGCGAATTATGATAAAAGCCGGTGACGGAGGGAACGGCGCGGTTTCTTTCCACCGTGAAAAATATGTTGCCGCGGGAGGCCCCGACGGAGGGGACGGCGGCAAAGGCGGCGACGTTGTTTTTGTTGTGGACAACAACGTTTCGACGCTCATTGATTTTAAATATAAAAGAAAATATCAAGCGAAAAACGGAAATCCCGGAGAACAAAACAACCGAACGGGAAAGAGCGCGGAAGACCTTATCGTTAAAGTTCCGCGTGGCACGGTAGTAAGAGATTTTGAAACCGGTTCAATTGTTGCGGATATGTCGGGCGACGACCCTGTTATTATTGCAAAGGGTGGAAAAGGCGGTTTTGGAAACAGCCATTTTGCAAACCCAACAAGACAGGTTCCGACGTTTGCAAAAGTTGGGATCGTGGGCGAAAAAATCGAAGTTTTTTTGGAACTTAAACTTGTTGCGGACGTCGGCTTGGTTGGTTTCCCGAATGTCGGGAAGTCCACTATAATTTCGGCTATTAGCGCCGCAAAACCGAAAATAGCAAACTATCATTTTACAACGCTTAGCCCTGTTTTAGGCGTGGTTAAACTGTATGAAGAAAATTCTTTTGTGGTCGCGGATATCCCGGGGCTTATCG
>CAYJJR010000003.1:0-55260 GCA_964370565.1 uncultured Oscillospiraceae bacterium
GATTGTTCGGCTTCTTGTTGTGGCACGAAAATAGGTTGTTCTTGCGGTTGCTCGGTCTCTTGCTGTGGCTCAAAAACAGGTTGCTGTTGTGGTTGCTCGGCCGCTTGTTGAGACGATTGTTCAAGCGGTTGTGATGTTTCGAGCTCGCATGAAGCGGTTTCGTTGTCCGTCGTGTCGGCGTCAGCCTCTTTTGACAAAACAACATCAAAAACCGAAGGTTGTTCACAAGACGTGGCGCTTTCGTCTTGCTGTGGCATTCCTTTGAGCTCTTCAAACGCCTCTCTATACTGTTCAAGTATCTTTATAATCGAGTTGTAGGCGGTTATAACCTCGTTTAACTTTGTCTTGAGGTTTAAAATGTCTTGTTTTAACTCGTTGTTTTCTTGTTTGTGACCCGTTATTATATCGTCTATGTAGGTTATGACCTCTTGTTTGTCAAACCCTCTAAACGACGATGAAAACAAATTTTTTTGGTTAACTTCTTTTTTTTCGCTCATTTTATGTCTCCCTTCAAAAATATAGTATTTCTTTTTCTTTGTATTTAATTCTATTGCATATTGCGTTGGTTTTCAATCTTTTTTTTAAAATATAACGATAAATTTATAATAAATATTAAATTTCAGTGTGTAAAAAGCCTTTTCTAAGCCGACAGGGACTAATGGGAACCCGGATTACCCCTTGTCGGCTAACAAAATTAATTGTTAAAAGTTTTGTTAGTTCTTTGACATCAAATGAAAAAAAATATAAAATATAACTAGCAAACAAATAATAGATTTAACTTTACACTATAAAAGAGGTAATTAATATGCCACAAAACGCATTGATAACCGGAATGACCGGAATGGTCGGGAGTCATCTTGCGGACTTTCTTCTCGAGAACACCGATTGGAACATTCATGGAATGCAACGTTGGAGAAGCCCGCTTGACAACATAAACCATCTTATGGATAAGATAAACGCAAAGGAAAGGGTTTTTGTGCACTATGGTGACCTTAACGACCAAGGTTCGCTCATAAAGGTTGTGGACGATGTTAAACCGGATTATATCTTTCATCTTGCGGCGCAAAGCTATCCGCTGACCAGCTTCACCGCGCCGATTGACACACTTAACACAAACATTCTCGGAACGTGCAGGTTGCTTGAGGCGGTTAAGATTTTGGGGCAAAATCCCGTCATTCATGTTTGCGCCTCGTCCGAGGTTTTCGGACGTGTTCCGAAAGAAAAGCTTCCGATAGACGAAGGCTGTACGTTCCATCCTGCGTCGCCCTACGCAATCTCTAAAGTTGGGACAGACTTAATCGGAAGATACTACGCCGAAGCGTTTGACATGACGGTCATGACGACAAGAATGTTCACCCACACGGGACCGCGTCGCGGAGATGTTTTCGCGGAAAGTACCTTTGCAAAACAGATAGCGATGATCGAAGCGGGTCTTATGCCGCCCGTTGTTAAAACGGGGAATCTTAATTCTTTAAGGACGTTTGCCGACGTTCGAGACGCAGTCAGGGCGTATTACATGCTTGTAACGGTTAACCCGATAAAAGGGGAATACTATAACATCGGCGGAACATACAGTTGCACTATCGGAGAGATGCTTGAAAAGCTAATATCTCTTTCGAGTGTAAAAGGAATATCGGTTCAAACCGAAAGCTCAAGGCTTCGCCCTATTGACGCAGATTTGCAAGTTCCCAATACCGCAAAGTTTGAAAACCACACAGGTTGGAAACCCGAGATATCGTTTGACAAAACTATGTCGGATCTTTTGGATTATTGGAGAAAACGCGTTGGTCGCGAGGGCGCCTTTATAGATAGATAAAAAGAAAAGGATGTAAATTTTGATGTTGTTTGAACGTATCGAGCCGAATTTTGTTTTTAACGACGAGCGCGGAAGCCTTGTCCAACTGGTTCGCGAAGGATATAAACAGTTTAACTTTATAACCTCCAAAAAAGGGGTTGTTCGCGGCGGACATTATCACGACCAAAACGAAGAAGCTTTTTTTGTAATCTCGGGGAGTTTTGAATTTACGGCTCAACTAGAAGATAAAACCGAAACCGAAGTTTTCAAAGCGGGAGATTTTTTCAAAGTTTCAAGCGGAATTAAACACAGCTTTAAATATCTCGAGGATACCACGCTTATAAGCATGTACACAAACGGCGTTGAACTTGAAAACGGCGAAAAGGATATTTTGGAATAGCACGACGCGTTTTTTTTAGGTTTGCAACAAAAAAACCGTTTCCCCCGCGTTGTCCGTTGTCGTTATCTCTTTGACGCGCGGGTGGTTTCGATAGTCGTATCGGACAAGCTCTAAAAGCACGGTGCCTTTGCGGTAGCCGTGGACAATGGTGAGGCTTTTTGTTGTTTTGGGCAACGTACGAAGAACGCTGTCTATCTCAATTTTCGCCCCTTCTTCCGTCATACCGTGGATATCAATCGTTTGTTGCATGTTAGCATACCAATCCTTTGTAATGTTGAAATTTTCAAAATGTTAATTAAATTTCATTTTATATTATTTCGCGTCTTTTTTCAACAATAAAAGGCAACCTTCTAAAACCATTAAAACACATACCGCTCAAAACAGATACTTGTGTGACCTGTTTTTAAGCGGTATGTGTTTTGTTGAATTGCAAGGAAAGGATTTAAAAAAAATTACTATCGATTTTTAAATTTCATGTGCTTTGTTGTTAACGTTTTATTTTATCTCGGTGCTTTCGGAAAGGAAGGTGCACGCGAACGAACAAAGTTTAACCTCTGTCGCGTCTACGGGGCGAGAATTTCCCGGAACTTCAAGCGCAACAACGCAACCGATAGCTTTTGAATTAGCTATGACCGGCGCAATTATTCTTGCTTTTTGTTCCGATTCTCTCGAGATATCGGCGCCCTCTTCCCCTTCGCCAATAGCGAAAACTTTTTTTCTGTCCATTGCGGTTTCAAGATGTCTTGAAATAATCTTTCCCTCAAGCGCAGATTTGGGATAACCGAAAACCGCGACTATCCGTTCGCGATCGGTTATAACTATTGGGGCGTTAAGCGACTTTGAAAGGGATTTTGCACAGTATTCCGCTATTGCGGAATATCCCTCGATTGGGGAATATTTTTTAAAAATAATCTCCCCGCCGTCCCCCGTGTAGATCTGCATAGGTTCGCCAACATCAATCTTGTATGTTTTGCGAAGCTCTTTCGGAATGACAATTCTCCCAAGTTCGTCAATCTTCCGAATAATTCCCGTCTCTCTCATATTCTCTCCTTATAAATCGTCCGCGTCTTGTATAGGCTTTTGCGAGCTGTCCGACGGGTTACCTGTGTAGCTTCCCATAGGGTCGTAGTTGCTTGACATTTCAGACGCTTGTTCAACTACAAGCTCGGTTAAAGTTTTGCTTTGCCTTTTTTTGTTTTTGTCGCCTTTGTAATCTTTGTTTTTAAACATCATAAATCTTGTTACCTTTATTCTTACTATATAAATATTAAGTTCTCATGTACAATTTGTAACAATATATTTCCCCTTCTACACAAGAAAATACTTGGCATGGTTGAAAATTTCAAATTATTGCTTTAAAATGCCTAATATTCATGGTAATATATTATGTATAATTCAATTGTAAATTTTCAATTAACAAATAAGAAATATAGAAAGCGAACAAGTTATATGAAAGCTGTTATACTTGCGGGCGGTTTTGGAACGAGGATTTCGGAAGAAAGCATACACAAGCCGAAACCTATGATAAGCCTTGGCGGAATGCCGATAATATGGCATATAATGAAGCTGTATTCTTTCCATGGAATAAACGAGTTTATAATCTGCGCCGGTTACAAACAACATGTTATAAAGGAATATTTTGCGGACTATTTTCTTCACACCTCCGACGTGACGTTTGATTTTACAAACGGTAAAAACGACATGACGATACATAACAACATCGCCGAACCTTGGAAAGTTACCGTTGTTAACACCGGCCTTGAAACCCAGACGGGCGGACGCGTTAGACGGGTTCGCGATTATATCGGCGACGAGACGTTTTTTTTGACATATGGAGACGGTGTTTCAAACGTTAATATTAAAAAACTTTTAGAGTTCCATAAAACCCACAAAAAGACCGTTACGATGTCGGCACACAACCCGGGGCAACGTTTTGGCGTGCTTGACGTTTCGCCAAACGGCGAAGTCAAGGAGTTTCGGGAAAAAACGGTGGGCGACGGAAACTTGATAAACATTGGGTTTATGGTGTGTGAGCCGTCGTTCATAGACTACATCGACGGCGACGATACCGTGCTTGAAAAACAACCGATGGAACGTGCCGCCGCCGCCGGCAACCTTATGGCGTATCGCCACGATGGTTTTTGGCAGTGTATGGACACGGTTAGGGAAAAGGAAAAACTCGAAAATCTTTGGGAAAAAGGAAGCGCGCCTTGGAAAGTGTGGGAAGATTAGATATGGATTTAAGTTTTTACAACGGTAAACGCGTGTTTGTTACGGGGCATACCGGCTTTAAAGGAAGTTGGCTTTGCTTTGCTTTGTCGCTTGTCGGGGCAAAAGTTACGGGATATTCTTTAGCGCCCGAAAAAGAGCAAAGTCTTTTTTCTATGTTAAAGCTTGAAGACAAGGTAAACAGTGTTATTGGGGATATACGTGACAAAGAAAACCTTAAAAAGACGTTTTTACAACAACAACCCGAGGTTGTTTTTCATCTTGCGGCGCAACCGCTTGTGCTTGAAAGCTTTGAGAACCCTGTTTACACATATGAAACCAACGTTTTAGGAACGGTTAATATACTTGAATGTGTACGCTTGACCCCGTCTGTCAAGTCGTTTTTAAACGTCACGACAGACAAGGTTTACGAGAACAACGAATGGGAATGGGGATATCGTGAAAACGATCGTTTAAACGGATATGATCCATATTCAAACTCGAAATCCTGTTCCGAGCTTGTGACCGATAGTTATAAAAAGAGCTTTTTTTCGGACAACTCGTGCGCGATATCGACCGCAAGAGCGGGCAACGTCATAGGCGGCGGAGATTTTTCAGAAAACCGAATAATCCCCGATTGCGTGCGTTTTGCAAGCGAAGATAAACCGATTATCATACGCAACCCACAGTCGACTCGTCCGTATCAACATGTGCTTGAACCGATTTTCGCGTATCTTTTGATAGCGAAACAACAGTATCAAGATGTGTCGTTTGCCGGTTGCTATAACATTGGCCCCGACGACATCGATTGTGTCACGACTAAAACGCTTGTTGAAATTTTTTGCAAGACGTGGGGCGAAGCGAGCTATCAAGTTCAAACCGACAAAAACGCTCCGCACGAGGCGAATTTTTTAAAGCTTGACTGTTCTAAAATTAAAAAGACGTTTGGTTGGTCGCCTAAAATGAATGTTTGTCAAGCGGTTCAAAAGACGGTTGAATGGAGCAAAGCTTTTATAAATTCACAAGGCGATGTTGAGGAGATAACAAAAAAACAGATATCGGAATATATGGGGGAAACACAATGAAAAAAGCTATTGTTTCGGGGGCTTGTGGTTTTATAGGCCTAGCGCTTATCGACGAACTTTTGAAAAGCGGATATAAAGTTTTTGCAACCGACCTTCTACAGTTCAAAGAAAAACTACCCAAACACAAAGATCTTGAGTTTTTTGCTTGCGAGCTTAAAGAGATCGAAAAACTTTGTGAAACTATGTCGTGTGATGGGTATGATGTTTTTTATCATTTCGCGTGGGTAGGTTCGGCAGGTCCGCAAAGGGCGGACGTTTCGTTGCAACTTCAAAACGCCGTCTACACCGAACAAGCGCTTCGCACCGCGAAAAAGCTCGGTTGCAAGAGATTTGTTCCGGCAGGAAGCATTATGGAACACGAGACGATAGCCGCCGCATATAAAGACGGAAACAAACCGGGGCCGGGCTACATATACGGTAGTGGAAAGCTTGTCGCCCACACCGTTTGCATGTCGGTTGCCGCCGAAATCGGGATTGACATAGTGTGCCCCAAGATAACCAACGCATACGGCGTTGGAGAAAAAAGCCCGAGAATGGTTAACACAACTATTCAAAGTTGTATAAAAGGCGAGTCGCCAAAGTTTACCGCGGCGACGCAAAACTATGATTTCATCTATATAGACGACGTAGCGAGGGCGTTTAGGTTGATTGGCGAAAACGGAAAACCGTTTTGTGAGTATCTTATAGGTAGCGGAAACGCGCGGCCGCTTAAAGAATTTTTGCTTGAGATGCAAGGCGCAATTGCTCCCGACCTTGAGTTTATCTTTGGCGATATTCCGTTTACCGGAGTTGATATGCCACTTGAGCGGTTCAGTACCGAAAAAACCGAACGTGACACGGGGTTTAAAGCTTCCGTTTCGTTTGGCGAAGGGTGCAAACGCACGTTTGATTGGTGGAGAACGTTAGAGGGTTAATGCGTAATTCGTAATTCGTAATGCGTAATTATGGTTCGTCGGAACGACGAATTAGCGCCACTTCATGGCGGTATTTGAGTTAGGAGTTAGAAGTGAGGAGTGAGGAGTGTTGGTGCGCCACTTCGTGGCGAGATTTGAATAAAATTATATGACATTTCCGCCTTGCCAAAATCGGCATTGTAGTATTCTGTGTCAATCTCGGATTGACTGAGAGGGCAGATAAAAAACTATTCATGTAAGGTTTTGATTGACACAGAGTAGTAGGGGCGACCTGTGGTCGTCCGCCTTTGCACCCTCAAAACAAACCCAAATAGACAAACCGTAGGGCAATGGCTCTGCTCAGAGCTCTGCTCTTGCCGTCCTCATAGCACGAACCACCCGACAAATGGTAGTCGTACGGGACAAGTTGCCTGTCTCGACTTGGACGCCCCAACCCAATATTTTCATATCAAAGGAAAACCAAAACATGATAACACATTTTGATTTTAAACAAACCGAAATCGAGGGACTTTATGAGATAACTCCGTTTAACGCCGTCGACATTCGCGGAATGTTTACAAAAGATTACTCAAAAGAAGTTTTTGAAAAAAACGGCATAGACTATCCGCTTGCCGAGGTTTTTTACACTACGTCACACAAAGGCGTTATACGAGCGCTACATTTCCAACGCGATAAAGGACAACCGAAACTTGTTCGTTGTATCTCGGGGCATGTATACGACGTTGTTGTCGATTTAAGGCCAAACAGCAAAACGTTTAAAAAATGGCTTGCGTTTGAACTTTCGGAACAAAACCAAAAACAGCTTTTAATCCCCGAAGGGTTGGGACACGGGTATCTTGTGCTTGAAAAATCGGTCGTGTCGTATAAATGTGCCGAGAAATTTTACGGCGAATTTGACGACGGAATTATGTGGAACGACTCCGATATTAATATCGATTGGAAGCTTGACAGAATTGGCGGAACGCAAAATCTTATAATAGCCGACAAAGATAAAAACTTGAACTCGTTTAAAAAATTTATTGAGCTGTATGGCGGGCTGTAAAAAGAACAAGCCGTATGCATTCGGCATACGGCTTAGGGGTGTCAAAAAAGGTGCACCCTCAAAAATATTCTTTAGTCTAACAGTTTTTCAAAATCTCGTTTTGCATAGATAACTCTTGCAATGGTTACGGTTTTATCTTTTTCCGATGCATAGTAGAACATGATGAAATTGCCTACAAGTAGCTTTCGATACTCAAACTTAAGGGGTTTTATCGGAACATAAACAGGATTGATAAACGGCGAAGTTGTCAGAAGTTCGGCACGGCTAAACATTTTTTCTGTGAGCTTTTTTGCGGCAGCAGGGTTGCTGAGCTGATGAGCTACATACCATGCTGTATTTGCAATATCGCTTCTTGCTATCGGCAAGTATACCAGTTTATACATCACCGAGTGCCTCTGCCACCGCTTTTCTCACATCTTCGGTAGTAAATCTGATGTCTGTGCGTTCTGCTTCTCTTTCGGCTTCAGCAAGTTTTGAGTATATTTCACCCTCAAACTGCATTGCCTCAAAAGACTCCATGCTCATAACTACCATATCACCGTAACCGTTTTTCGTTAGGAAAACAGGCTCTCTTTGTTCATGTACGATTTTTGAAATCTCTGTAAAATTGTTTCGTAAATCCGAAATAGGTCTTATAATGCTCATAACAACACCTCCTATACTATATATTATCATAATTATGATAATATATCAAGGATATGTCCACACCCTACGCCGTTTTGCGGTTGTTTTAAACGCGGTTTTGTGGTACTATTAAGAATACGTTAAATTAAAACTTTAAAAATTTTAAGAGGGAAAAGATGTCTAAACAAAAAAAAGCAGTTGAAAAAATAACCTCGATAAATGAGGATTTTGCAAAATGGTATACCGACGTTGTAACAAACGCCGAACTTATCGACTATTCGTCGGTTAAAGGGTGCGTTATTCTTCGTCCATACGGATATGCTATATGGGAGAATATACAACGTATTTTAGATGGAATGTTTAAAGACACGGGACATGAAAACGTCATGATGCCGATGTTTATCCCCGAAAGTCTTTTGCAAAAAGAAAAAGACCACGTCGAAGGGTTTGCGCCCGAGGTTGCTTGGGTTACGCATGGCGGAAGCGAACCGCTTGCCGAACGTCTTTGTGTTCGCCCGACTTCCGAGACGCTTTTCTGCGAACATTATGCCCACGTTATCCAAAGCCACCGCGACCTTCCGAAGCTTTACAATCAATGGTGTTCTGTTGTTCGTTGGGAAAAAACAACGCGTCCGTTTTTGCGCTCGCGCGAGTTTTTGTGGCAAGAAGGCCACACTATGCACGAAACCAAGGAACAAGCGGTTGAAGAAACGCTTCGTATGCTTGAAGTGTACAAGACGTTTTGTGAAAAACATTTGATGATTCCGGTTATAGCCGGAAGAAAGACGGAACAAGAAAAGTTTGCGGGCGCGGAAGACACATATACCATTGAAGCGATGATGCACGACGGAAAGGCGCTTCAAAGCGGAACGTCCCATTTCTTTGGCGACGGTTTTTCAAGGGCGTTCGAGATTACGTTTACCGGAAAAGATAACAAACTTGAATATCCGTTCCAAACTTCTTGGGGAATGTCCACAAGGATTATAGGCGCAATTATAATGACCCATGGCGACGACAACGGTTTAATTCTTCCCCCGGCTATCGCTCCGACACAGGTTGTTGTTGTTCCGATAGCACAACATAAAGAAGGGGTTATAGACAAAGCGACGGAAGTTTTCCAAAAGCTTAAACAAAACGTTAGGGCGAAGCTTGACGTAAGCGATAACTCGCCCGGTTGGAAATTTGCCGAATACGAGATGAAAGGCGTTCCTATTCGTCTTGAGCTTGGCCCTCGCGACATCGAAAACAACCAATGTGTACTTGTTCGTCGCGACAACGGCGAAAAGATTACCGTGTCGCTTGACGATATCGAACAACAAGTTCAAAAAACACTTGAAGAAATAGCAGAAGGAATGTTCCAAAAAGCTCTTTCAAACAGGAAAAACAGAACTGTTGCGTGCGCCGATTTTGAGACACTTGAAAAAGCAACAAAGGAAAACACAGGGTTTTACAAGGCTATGTGGTGTGGCGACAAACAATGTGAGAAAACGCTTAAAGACAAACTTGAGATATCAAGCCGTTGTATGCCGTTCGAGGGCGAAGCGGTAGGCGACAGTTGCGTGGTGTGTGGCAAACCCTCAGACACGCTTGTTTATTGGGGCAAGGCTTATTAATTAAATCTTCTAAACCTTTTATAAAGTTATAACAATAAATAAAGGTGGAAACATGCTTTTTACTTCATTTAATTTTCTTTTGTTTTTGTGCATAACCGTCTTGGTTTGGCACCATGCGCCGAACAGTTACAAAAACATGCTGCTTTTTTTGTTCAACATATTTTTCTATGCGTTTTTGGGGGCACATTCTGTCGTAGTGCTTGCCGCGATTATCGCTGTTTCGTATATAGGCGGCTTAAGTTTGCAAAATGTGGCACAAAAACAAAATGCAGCGATTAAAAAAGCGACGCTTGCGGTGTTTTTGATTTTGCTTTTCGGAACGTTGGTTACCTATAAATATGCTTTTTTCCTTCTTTCTTCGATAGGTGGATTTGAAAACCTTTTGGCGTCCGCTCAACAAATCAGCATACTCGCGCCGATAGGTTTAAGTTTTTACACCTTTACCGCGACAGGGTATCTAATAGATGTCTACAGGGGAAAATACCAAGCGGAACGTAACTTTATATCGTTCGGGGTGTTTGTGTCGTTTTTCCCAACCCTTCTTTCGGGACCTATTCCGAGGGGAGACAAGTTGTTGCCCCAGATAAACAAGACGTACAGCGGATTTAATGTCGAGGCGGCAAGAAGCGGTGTAGCACAGTTTTTGTATGGCGCGTTTATGAAACTTGTCGTGGCAGACAACCTTGGGGTGGTCGTGTCGACACACTACACAGCTTCTTCAATCGAGGGCGGCGACGGGTTAAGGCTTTTTATATCTTCGTTCCTGTTTGGCATACAACTTTACTGTGATTTTTATTCGTATACACTAATGGCGCGCGGCGCAGGGTTGTTTTTCAACATTGAACTTCCGGAAAACTTTAAACGTCCGTATTTTGCGCGGTCGATAAAAGATTTTTGGAGAAGATGGCACATATCTCTTTCAAGTTGGTTTAGAGACTATCTCTATTTTCCGTTGGGCGGAAGCAAAAAAGGGGTTTTCTTTACCTATCTCAACACGATGATAGTGTTTACCGTAAGCGGCCTTTGGCACGGAGCGGGGCTTAATTTCATAGCTTGGGGAATGCTCCATGGCGGTTTTCTCGTGCTTTCGTATATGACCGACAAACCAAGGACCGCTATTAAATCAAAGATTGGAATAAAACAAAACGGTTTTTGGGAAAAGATTTGTCGTCCGATAATCGTGTTTATAATGGTCGATTTTGCTTGGATATTCTTTAATGTTCCGACGTTGTACCACGGAATTTTGGTTTTGAGAAGTTTTTTAACGATAAACTACATTCCAAGCTACATCTTTGGGAGTTTGGGTCTTGAACAAAATAAACTAATAGCGGCGCTTGTTGGCGTTGTTATAATATTCGTAGTGGACGTTTTTTGCGAGAAAAACGAAAACTTTTTGTCCGAAGTTGTTCTTAAAAAATGGAGTTCACCGATAAGAATAGCGGTTTGTTATCTGCTTCTTATCGCGATTATGATGTTTGGAAACTTTGGCGGAAGTTCGTTTGTATATTTTAATTTTTAACATAGTGTCGTAACGATAAAAAAAGGGAATTGTGACAATGAGAGATTATTTTGAAACATTTATGAAATATCGCTTTCTTTTAAGTAACCTTATAGTAAGGGATTTGAAAGTTAAGTATAGAAGATCTTTTCTCGGGGTCGCGTGGAGTCTTTTAAACCCTATCTTTATGATGCTTATTTTAAACGCGGTGTTTTCTCGTATATTTAGGTTTGAAATCGAAAATTTTCCGCTTTATCTTATAACGGGACAGATGCTTTGGCTTTTTTTCAGCGAAGCGACAAACAGCGCTATCTTTTCGATTGTGGACTCGGCGTCGCTCATAAAAAAAGTTTATATTCCAAAATATATATTCCCGATAGAAAAGATACTTTATTCTTTTGTAAACCTTGGGTTTTCGCTTGTCGCAATTGTGGTTATGTTGTTTATATTTAGGATACAACCGTCTCCTACTATGCTTTTGTTTCCGATTCCGCTAATAACGCTTCTTGGGTTTACGCTAGGGTTTGGGCTTATAATCTCGTGTCTTTGCGTTTTCTTTAGAGATTTAAAACATCTTTATTCCGTCATTATAATGGCTTGGATGTATCTAACCCCTATAATCTATCCGAAATCAACCGTTTCGGCGGGGCTTTTGGGGCTTGTTGTAAACATCAATCCGCTTACGTGGTATGTCGAATATTTTAGGGCGGTCGTAATCTATGGACAGCTTCCTACGCTTGAGATGAACATTATTTGTTTCGGCTATGCTTTGGTTTTCCCCGTTATTGGGTTGTTGCTTTTCAAAAAACTTCAAGATAAGTTTATTCTTCATATATAAGGGGTTACGTTTAATGACACAAGACAACCAAAAAAATTTAATGGTAGACTTTAAAAACGTCACTATGGAATTTAACATGGCGAGCGAAAAGGTCGACAGCTTGAAAGAATATTTCATTCGTATAATGAAACGCAATTTACATTTCAAGTCGTTTCTTGCGTTAAAAGACGTTTCGTTCGAGGTTAAGCAAGGCGAGGTTCTCGGAATTATCGGGCTTAACGGTTGCGGAAAAAGCACAACGCTTAAGATAATTTCGGGTATAATGAAGCCGACAAAAGGACATGTTAGGGTATACGGAACGTTATCTCCGCTTATTGAACTGGGCGCCGGGTTTGACATCGACCTTACCGCGCGCGAAAACATATACCTCAACGGTTCGGTTTTGGGATACAGCAGAAAGTTCATGGACTATGTTTTTGACGAGATAGTCGAGTTTTCGGAACTTTCCGAGTTTTTAGATGTTCCGATAAAGAATTTTTCGTCCGGTATGCAAGCGCGCCTTGGGTTTTCGATAGCGACGATAGTTAAACCCCAACTTTTGATAGTTGACGAAGTTTTGGCGGTAGGCGATTTTAAGTTCCAAAAAAAATGTGAAAAACGTATCCAAAGCCTTATGGACGAGGGAACAACCGTCATAATAGTTTCGCATTCAATAGAACAGATTAAACGCCTTTGTAACAAGGTGTTGTGGCTTAAAAAAGGCGAGGTTGTCGAATATGGCGACGCGAAAGAGATCTGCGAAAAGTATGACGAAAGCTAGTTTTTTTAATTAATAGTTAATAGTTAATAGTTAATAGTTGATAGTTGATAGTTGATAGTTGATAGTTGATGGTTGATAGTTAATAGTTGATAATTAATAGTTAATAGTTGTTGTGCGGCTTACGCCGCAATTTCAATGACATGGATTGTAGATTTTACCAATAGTTTTAAATGTGTGCTCGTAGGGGAGACCTGTGGTTGTGCGCCTTCGTCGCCCGAACCAAACTCCAAATGGTGAACGTAGGGCAAGGGCTCTGCTCTTGCCGTCCTCATACCACGAACAACGTCACAAACGGTGGACGTAATACCTTGTGACATCTAAAATTTACAAATTCATCAAGCGATAAAAAAGCCCTCTTTGCCGGTTGCGACCGGCAGCTCTCCCTATATTGAAAACCAAAGGTTTTCAAATTGGAGAGACTGCACGAAGTGACTGAGAGGGATTCTATGTCGCCCGACCCAAACCCAAATGGTGCACGTAGGGGCGGATATCATCCGCCCGTCTTACACAAACCGGTTATAAAAAACCAAATAGCAGAGCCCTTGCCCTACGATTTGTTTTTTGAAGTTTTGTTTTGGTGACAAATACGGAGCGACGAGGGCGTCGCTCCCTACGATCACAGATTGTTTTCGATTCGAGAAATGAAACAACAAAGCTATGTGGTTTTATTCAAAATTTCGCCACGCAAGTGGCGCACCTCAATTACGAATTACGAATTACGAATTACGAATTATAAAAGGATTGTATTATGAAAATTCTTTGCATAGACGGAAACAGCATTTTAAACCGTGCGTTCTATGGTATAAAACTTTTGTCTACTAAAGACGGGGTTTTCACCAACGGAATATACGGTTTTTTAAACATACTTTTAAAACTTTGCGACTCGACAAATCCCGAGGCGGTTGCGATTGCGTTTGACGTTCGCGGCAAAAACTTTCGCCACGAGATGTTCTGTGACTATAAAGCCAACCGCAAAGGCATGCCACAAGAGCTAGCTGTTCAGATGCCAATTTTACAAGAACTTTTAACTTCCCTTGGTTATAACATCATAAAAAAAGAAGGTTTCGAAGCAGACGACGTTTTGGGAACGCTTTCTAAACTTGCGACGCAAAACGGCGACAACTGCTTTATTGCAACGGGAGACCGAGACTCGCTTCAACTTATAAACGACAACACAACGGTGCTTTTGATAACGACAAAACAAGGCACCGAAGCGGTCGACGAAAAGGCGGTTTTAGAAAAATACGGCGTTTTACCAAACGCTTTAATCGACGTTAAGGCGCTTATGGGGGACAGTTCGGACAACGTTCCGGGGGTTGCCGGCGTCGGAGAAAAGACGGCTCTTGATTTAATTCAAAAGTTCGGCGACCTTGACGGAGTGTATCAAAACATCGAGTCGGACGAGATAAAAAAAGGCGTTAAACAAAAATTAAGCGATAACAAAGATATGGCATATCTAAGCCGAAAACTTGTCACTATCAATCGTGGTGTGCCTATTGAGAGCAATCTTTCAAAGTTTATACCGACCGAAAAAGACGAAGATAAAGTTACCGAGATTTTAACAAAACTCGAGATGTTTTCTATGCTTGCGCGGTTCTCGATATCAAGCGACGTAACAAAAATAACCGAGAAGCAAAAATCACAGCAAAATCTTGCCGTCGTTACAGTGCAAAAAGCAACGGAACAAGATGTGAAAAACTTCAAAAAACCCGTGGTGTTTGAAACCGACGGGGAGTTTTATGCGGTTGAAAAGGGCGGAGTTTTTTCGTTGGACGACAAAACAATAAACCAAGTTTTGCAAAAAAAAGATCTCGAACTTGTCGTGTATGACGCAAAAAAAATATACAATAAAGGGCTTGAAACAGGCGTATTGTGTGGCAACATTGTGTTTGACATTAAACTTGCGGCGTATCTTTTAAACCCGCTTTCAAACGACTATTCTTTGCAAAAACTTGTGGCGGAATATGGAGCGGACAACGAATTTTTGTGTGAACAGATTGAGTTTGCCGGTAAGCTTTGCGGATTATACAAAAATCTTGAAACCCTTGTCGTTCAACAGGACATGAAAAAGTTGCTTGACGAGATAGAACTGCCGCTTTCCAAAGTTTTGTGTGATATGGAAAACGAAGGATTTTTGGTCGACACAAACGGCATAGTCGCTTTTGGCGAACAGTTGACCGAACTTTCAAAAACCGAACAAAACGCTGTGTTCGAGATTGCGGGGGAACAGTTTAACCTTAACAGCCCGAAACAACTAGGGGAGATTTTATATAATAAACTAAAGATAAACCCCGGAAAAAAGACCAAAACAGGCTTTTCAACCAACGCCGAAACGCTTGAGGCGTTAAGAAGCGAAAACCCAATTGTTGAACATATTTTAAAATATCGAAGTTATCAAAAACTTAACTCGACGTATGTCGAAGGGCTTGTAAAAGCGGCGGATGAGAATGGGCGAATTCACACCGAATTTAAACAGACCGAGACGCGTACAGGGCGCATAAGCAGCCGTGACCCAAACTTGCAAAACATACCGGTTAGAACCGAGCTGGGAAGCCGTATGCGAAGTTTCTTTGTCGCAAAAGAGGGGTATCTTCTTTTGGACGCCGACTATTCTCAAATTGAGCTTCGAGTGCTTTCGTCTATAAGCGACGACGTTAAGATGCAAAGCGCGTTTAAAGACGACCGCGATATTCATACAGAAACCGCAAGCGAGGTTTTTAAACTTCCGCGCGACATGATAAACGCCGATTTAAGACGAAAAGCGAAGGCGGTTAACTTTGGTATCGTATACGGAATGGGGGCGTTTTCGCTGTCGAAAGACATCAATGTTTCGGTTGCGGAAGCGTCAAGATACATCGACGGATATCTTGAAACGTACAGCGGAGTTAAAGCATATCTCGACGGCGCGATTAACTTTGCTAAAAAAGAAGGATATGTGACGACGCTTTTTGGTCGGCGCAGAAATATCCCCGAGATACAAAGTTCAAACAAGATGATAGCGGCTTCGGGCAAGCGCCTTGCTATGAACACCCCAATCCAAGGCACGGCGGCAGATATTATAAAGATAGCGATGATACGCGTCGCGAACGAACTTTCGGCGCAAAAACTGGACGCAAAACTTATACTTCAAGTCCACGATGAACTTATCGTAGAAGCGTCGGTTAGCGACAGCGAAAAGGCGGCGCAAATCCTTAAACAAGAGATGGAAAACGCGGCAAACTGTCTTTCGGTTCCGGTCGAAGTTGAGGTAAGCTCGGGCAAGACATGGTTTGAAGCCAAATGATAGAGATAAAACACGCGACGATACAAGATGTCGACGCCATAGAAAAAATTGCACAAAACAACTCCCACAATCCGTGGAACAAAGAGCAGATACAAGGACAGTTAAATTATGATTTTGCGCACGTTTTGATAGCGAAAAAAGGAGACGAAACGGTTGGGTTTTGTCTTTTCCACCTGTCGGACGACGGCGCGCACATCAACGAGATAGCAACAGAAAAAGCCCACCGCCGTTGTGGTATAGGCGGGGGGCTTATTTCGCGTGTTGAAAAACAAGTTGAGAAAAACAAGAGCGAAAACATTACTCTTGAAGTAAGAAAACAAGACAAAGGCGCTGTTTTGTTTTATCAAAGTCTGGGATTTAGCGCGGTAGGGGAGCGAAAGCAATTTTACAAAGACCCTGTCGACGACGCTTTGGTTATGAAAAAAACAGTAGGGGAAAAGGCCGGCTAGACAACGTGTGTTCAATAGCTTAGCTATTATATTTTTGGAACTTTGCCGGTTTAGTGTCACACATGTTCTTTGAGTTCTGCTTTATCTTACGGAAAACGTAGTTTTAAAACTCGATATAGTTCGCGGTATTTTTTAGATGTTGTTCTATCAAACAAACACCTCTATAAGCTTTATCTTTTCGCTTCTCTTAAATACTAGTTCGCTTATATCTTTTGTAAGCGAATAATTTTCGACGTTTTCAACGCCCTGTTTCGTATGAACGGCAATTCCTTTTATTTTGTCCTTTGACTTAACATACTTGCAACTTATCGCGCAAACGCTAAACGATATTTCGCCGTTTTGGTCGAATTCGCCTTTACGCAAAAACAAAGGATTAAAGGATATCCTGCCGTCTTTAACCGTCACGCCAAGTTCCCCTCTTCGCATAATAACGCTCTCTTTAACCTGTCCCGTCATGCCCGGTTGTTCGCTTTTTTTGTTAAACGAGGTATGGGAATATGGCTCGATAGGAATAGCTTTGCATTGCTTAGGGGTTTTGCGGTAGATAAATCCGTCGAGTAGTTTATTATAAGCAAAAAGTATTTCGGATACATCTTCGCCGTTTTGGCTTGCCTTTTGCGCCGTTTCCAAAACCCCAAGCGCAAACTTTGCGTTTTGATGCCAATAAACGCAACCTATCCCCTCGAATTTATACATAACGTCGCTTCGGCCGTTAAACTTTTTATGCGAGAAAACTCGTTCAAATTCCGCTATTAGCCTTTTTGTGTGTTCGTTTGAAACATTAAATCTTTCGCAGTATTCAAGCAAAATTGCTTCGCTTATAATATTTGCGTTAAAATGTTTCTTCCCTGTTTTATCTCGTTCGATTAAACCGCTAATCTCGGGTATTCCGTCATCAACGATATTTTTATCGATAAACCTCGTTGTTTTTTTGATGGGATAAAGGGTGTGGTAGCCCTCTTGTTTGTCGAGAAGATACTGCTCCATATTGTTTATAAGTTTGCAAACTTCGTCGGCTACAAGGTGTCCGCTTGCGATTATTGCGCTTTGCCCTTCAAGCATAGGTTTCATGGGTGAAAACGAAAAATCTTGTTTTAATAGGTTGTACCCAACAAATATGTCGCCTTTGTTTTGCTCGATTGTATAGTCGACTAAAGCAAGGGCGCTTTTTATAAACTCGGATATATCGGCTTTTTCGATAGTTTGCTTTTCGGAAAATCCAAAACTATAAACTTTGTTTCGATAGTTTGAAAAACTTTCCCCCATTTTGTCAAGAACGGTTTTTTCGTTTCCTTTAAAACTGCTTTCAAACTCTTTCAAGATACCTTTAATTTCGAAAAGCCACTGTTTAACCTCTTTGGAAAAGTTAAAACCGCCGTCGTTTTGGTCAAACAACTTTTTCAAAAATTCAAGATACGCTTTTGTATGATATACCGTTATAACCGAAAGCCCAATGCCGACTATGGCGTTGTTACCGTCGTTCCATTCGGGGCGTTGGGTGTTCATCCAAATGCCGCCGCCCGGCAAAAGGTTGCTTATCTTGGAAAGCAGGGGAACTAACAACTTTTCCGCAAGCGAAACTGTGTAGACCTCGCCATTTTTAAGCAAAAGTTTTCCGTCCGTTCCGAAATTTTCGACAAGTCTTTCGATTTCGTTATGTCTTTCAAAATCAAAATCTATCGTGTTTTTTCCGTCTTTTAATATTTCGCTGTAGTCTTTTATTTTATACGGTACATTCGCATAGCTGAAAACCTCGTTTTTAAGCATCGATTTTAGCGTGTCGGGGTAATGTTCCGACAGTCTTTCGAGTAGCCTTAAAAGGTATATAATTTGATGGTCGCCCCAATATCCAAGCCCCCCAAAAGGATTTTCCGGTTCAGGGACTTCCCATTCGATACCGTCGTTATTTATCCTGTATGGATTAAATCCGTCAAACGTTGAGGCGTTGACAAACTTTGCAACCATATTGTCAAAATAAAGAGGAAACGACAAGCCAAGAGCCTCCCAATTTTGGAAGATATCTCGCCAATTCCCCTCGAAATTAACGGTTTTTTCGCCGTTCTCGTCTTTAAGCGAAATGTTAAATTTGTTCCAAGGACGAGAGGGGTCTCCGTGTCGGCGAGAAAAAGAAAGCGGCATAAATTCAAGAGCTAGCCGATATAAAACGTCGTCTTTTTTTGCTATTTCTTTAAACTCGCTTATGTCTTTAACTTGTTTAATTTCCTTTAAAAGCTCTACGTTTTCGAGGGCTTTTTTGTTTCGTTTTGAGATAAAACTATAAAACAAATCATAATCAAAGCTATACCCTTTTTCAAACGTTCCGCCTCGCATAACGTTGTAAAGCGTGCTTAAATAATGCGACGATGTCGCTATTTTGTCCCCCGTTACCGCTACCCCGTCGGCGCTTTTAACGATATCGATTATGTCGTTTTTGCCCTTTTCTATGTCTTCAAAAAGTTTTGAGAAGTCGCTCGAGTTTGCGAAATTTTCTATGTTCGCTATGTCGGAATGGGAGTAGCCAACGTCGAGAACAAAGCTATATTCCGCCGGCGAGCTTTTAGATATCTCTTGTTCAAACACAGCGAAATATCCGCATTTTTTGCCGTAGCATTCTGCCGAAACCTCTTGATCCTCTGCGTTTAAAAATGACGGTATAATATCCGGATTAAGATATATTTTAGCACCCTCAAGCGTTGTATACGCTACGTTTGCTTTTAGCATTTCGAGGGGATTAGGGGTGTCGTTTACAATTGAGGTTAGCGAGAAAATGCCGAGTTTTTTTCCGCAAAGTTCGCTCGCTTTATACGCGTCGACAAGCGTTGAGGAATTAGCCTCGAGAACAGGGTTAACCCCAAACGGCAGTATATTGTTAAAGCCGTCGAGTATCTCTATTTTTATCTTTTTGTCCGTAAGGTTTGAAAGTTTCGACGTTTTAACAATGCCGTATTTTTCGCTTGGTTCAAGTTTATAGGAAAACTTAAGTCCTAAATCTTCGTTTATTTCTTCGAGTATAACTCCGTTTGCATATAACGATTTGTATATATTTCTTGTTATATTATATTTTGGATATTTATCAAACGGAATCCAAATGTCCGCTCCTTTTTTAATAATCGTTATCGAACCTGTTTGAGAATTATTAAAAAGTTTGTCGTCCGTTGTGTATGGGAAAATATTGTTCTCGCTGTTTTTTCGACCCGCCGTCAGTCCCCCCGTTGACGATAGAAATATCCAAATATCCGAAGACGATGCAACTTGGATAAAAAATGGGGGCAGGTTTTGGCTGTTCTCTATTTTATAGTATTCAACTTCGCCAATACTAACAAAGCTACCTTTTGTGTGCATAATTAATGTCACCCTTTCTTGTAGAGGTACAATATTTTGTGCCTTAGTATTTCTGAAACACTAAAGCACAAAATTGCCGTATAAAAATCAATTTAATCATACTAACATCTTAAAAAGTTACTTAATTCTTTTTATCGTAAACTCGTTTATAACCATTCCGCTCTCGCCGAAAAACAGTTCGAGATACGTGCTTATCGTAGCAAACATATCAATTTCAAAATCGAACGTTCCGCTTTTTCCGCCTTTTAGGGAAAGTATTTTAACTATGTTTCCGTTGGCTCGAACCGTTAGCGGAAGTTGAGCAAGTTCGGGGCTGTCCGCAAACATATCAACGGTGAATTTATAAACGCCTTTGACTTTTTGGTTTAGTATGACGCTGTTTATAACGCCTTTTGTCGTTATTATCTTTTTTGTATCTAGAGTAACATCGTTTTCGATATCGATAACCCCAAGGTTGTTTCTCGGCGAGACTGAATTTTCCGGCTCGTTTAATATCTCGACCTTTAGATGTCCTTTAGAACAGTTGTAGTTTAATACTGTATTAATAATATTAAAGGCGTTTCTCGCAAGCGAATGTCTCGAAAGTTCGCCGGACGAAAACTTTTCGTCGCTGTTGTCGCCGCCGCTGTTTAGCTCGCTACTCGCACACACCATAAACAGATCGTTTTGCGACGTTATCATGTCCGCCGTATTTTTAACGCTCGCTTCTCCGTTTTCCTTGTTCATCGTCGCCCACCAATCGGTCATGACAACCCCTTTAAATCCCCAATCGTTTCGCAAAACTACCGTATTAAGGTCAAAGTTCGAGGCGGCTTGTGTTCCGTTTATCGGGTTGTACGCCGTCATAATGCTGGTTGCGCCGCCTTCTTTAACCGCCATTTCAAACGATTTAAGGTATATCTCTCGAAGCGCTCTTGCGCTGACAACCGCATCAACGGTGTTTCTCGCTTTCTCTTGGTTGTTAGCGACAAAATGCTTTATCGTTCCGGTTATGTTGTATTTATTCATCGTCTTAATTTGGGCTACTGCCATAGTTCCCGAAAGGAACGGATCTTCCGAATAGTATTCAAAATTTCGTCCGCAAAGAGGGTGTCTGTGGATGTTAACGCCGGGACCTAAAAGCGTGTCGATTTTATGGTATGCAAGTTCTTTCGACATAAAATCAAACAGTTCACACACTATCTCGGTATTAAACGTTGACGCTATCGCCGTTGCGTTTGGAACGCTATAAGCCATCGTTCCGCAGTCCATTCTTATTCCGGACGGGCCGTCAGAGCAACAAACTATAGGAAGTTTTCTTTTTTCAAAAAGTGAAGAGCTAACTCCGCCGTAGCTTCCGGCAGTTCCTGCCGTAACTTTCGGGGAACACATTCCCTCCCCCCTCGAAAGTTCGATAAGTTCTTTGTCCGAAAGGTCTTTGACAAAAGTTTCGATATTTATTTTTCCGTTTTTAACGTCATCAAACGTGTAGCCTATGTTTGTTGTTTCCGTCGTTTTTTCGCTTTCGGTTTTTATACGTTCGTTTAAATCATAGTTTCTTGTCAAAACGTCGCTGTAGCTCTTTATAATTTCGCCGTCTTTTTGATAAGCAGATAATATTTTAAACGGTTTAATCGGCATCAAAGCCGGACAACATTTTTCCAAAATTTCAAGTTCAACTATATTAAAATGCGCTACTTTTTCCGCCGATCTAACATCAGACCCTAAAAAGAAGGAATATTCGCCCTGTTCCAAAACAAACGCCGATATCGTTTCGTCAAACGACGACATATGTTTTTTTTGGGCAACTATCGTTAACTTTTCCGCTTCGTTTGGCATAAGCTCTTTTGTTTTGGCGAACCCAACAAGAACCCTCGACGGTTTGCCGAGTTTTCCGAAAGGTTGCGAAACATAAAGTTGAGCGGTTTTTTTGCCTTTTGAACTGCCTATATTTTTAACGTTAAACGTAAAAGTAAACTCGCTGTCGCTGTTTTCGTAAACTATATTTTCTATTTTAAACGACGTATAAGAAAGCCCAAAACCAAAAGGATACAAAACGTCCTGTTTTGCGAACGTCTCAAAATAGCGGTAGCCGACAAAGATATCTTCGGCATATATATTCTCTTTTTCTCCTCCGAAATTTTCAGTTGAGGGATAAAGTTCAACCGATTTCGCAATAGTGTCCGGCAAACAACCGCAAGCTCCGACATCTCCGCACAAGACATCAGCATATCCGTTTCCGCTTTCAATTCCGCCATGCCAAGCATACAAAACGGCGGACGGATTAAACTCCTCGACAAACGACATATCGACGACGTTACCGGTGTTTAACATGACAACAACGCTTTTAAAATGCTTTGTTATATATTTAAGGTTTTGTTTTTCAATGTCGCTAAGATAGAAGCTTCCGCCCAAAAGTTCGCTGTCTCGGTCTTCTCCTGCGCTTCGACCGACAACAAAAATTGCAACATCGTTATGCTTTGCAGCGGTTTCGACCGTTTGCTCCGAAAGGGGCAGTTCTTTTTGGGAAAACGGTTCTTGCGCCCAACCCTTGCCTTTGTCGAAAGGATTTTCCGAAACGAAATTTTTATACATTTCGTATAAACTCTCGTCTATATTGCGCTTTTGTGCTAATCCGTCCGCAATATTGACGAGATACGGAATGTTAACCATACCGCCCGAACCCGTTCCGCAATAATAGGTGTCTAGCTGCGCTCTTCCGAAAATCGCAACGTTTTTGCCCTCTTTAATCGGCAACGTTTCTCCGTCGTTTTTAAGCAAAACAACCGATTCGGCAACCGCTTTTCTTATGCTTTCGGAATATTTTTTGTAGTCTAACGTTAACATGATAAAACCTTTGGCTTTTTTCGCCGTCCTTTTATTTATTGGGGATTATGACATCTGATAAACTGTCCTTCCTCCGCCTTTGTTTCGTTTGGCATCTCTTTAAAACAGATATCCTTTGCGTAAAGACATCTATTTTTAAACGGACAACCGACACTTTCCGGCGTCCACATCGTTATCTCGCTTTCTTCGGCAGATTTAACCGGCAAAACGACTTCGCCCTCTCGTTCGGGGTCGGGAGCCGCCGCTAAAAGAAGCTGGGTGTATGGGTGTTTCGGGTTTATTATAACCTTGTCAACATCGCCGTGTTCAACGATATGTCCGGCATACAAAACGATTATCCTATCCGCAAAATATCTCGCCGTCGCTATGTCGTGGGTTATGTAGATAAACGATTTGTTGTGTTCTTTTTTAAGTTTGTTCATGAGGTTTAAAACCCCTAAACGAATCGAAACGTCGAGCATCGAGGTCGGCTCGTCCGCAAATATAACCTCTGCGCCGGCAGCAAGCACCCTTGCTATATAGGCTCTTTGCTTTTGTCCGCCCGAAAGTTGGTGGGGGTATTTTTTGCCCTGTTCCTCCGGAGGGGTTAACCCAACAAGCTCAAGAGAGGTATCTATGCGTTTTTTCATGTAGTTTGCGTCGCCCTTGTGGTATAGCTTAACGGGTCGCTCGAGGTGGTAGTATATGCTGTGGAGCGGATTAAGGGAGGAAAACGGATCTTGAAATATCATCTGGGATTTTTGGCGATATTTTTTAAGACGGTCCCCTTTAAGAGCGTGGACATCTTGGTTTGCGTAGTACATCTTTCCGCTCGAGGGTTTATGGAAACGCATTGCAATTCTGCAAATAGTCGATTTACCGCAACCCGATTCGCCGACAACCGCAAGGCTTTCGCCCTCATACAGTTCAAACGATACATCGTTAAGCGCTCTTAACGTTTTGGATTTTGAAAGGATAGTTTTACCGCTAACCTTAAAATCCATAGTTACGTTTTCCGCCTTAAATATAACTTTTCTTTCGTTGTTATCCATTATACACCTCGCCGTTATAGTTTAAAAGAGGATTGTGGCAATAATAAAAATTTGTATTATCTTCCGTTTTGGTCGGTTCGCTCTTTTTGCATTGTTCGCAACGGTTAAAGCATCTTTCCTCAAATCGACAACCGTCGGGGATATTCTTAAGGTTAAGCGGAGAACCCTCTATACCCTCCATATATTTTATCTCGCCTTTTAAAGACGGGAACGAGTTTTTAAGACCAAATGTATACGGATGGCTCGGTCGATGTAGAATTTTCTCCGTCTTTGCTTTTTCAACAATCTTGCCGGCATACATTATAGCAACTTCGTCGCAAAACTCCATCATAAGACTTATGTCGTGGGTAATAAACAAAATCGAAAAACCAAACTTTGCTTTAAGTTCGTATATGCGCTTTAATATATCCCGTTGGACAACGGTATCGAGAGCCGTTGTCGGCTCGTCGAGTATTAAAAGTTTTGGGTTAAGAGCAAGCGCCATAGCTATGACCGCTCTTTGGCGCATACCGCCGGAAAATTGGTGGGGATAGTCTTTAAGCCGTTCTTTAGGTATGCCGACTAACGCTAAAAGCTCCTCGGATCTTTGCCTTGCTTCTGCCTTTGATTTCGTTATACCGTGGTACTTAAATATTTCAAAAAACTGTTTTTCCATCGTCGCAACGGGGTTAAGACAGTTCATTGCGCTTTGGAAAACCATGCTTGTGTCTTTCCATCTGAAATCCATCAGTTTTCTGTTGCCGTATTTTAAAACGTCGTCGCCTTGAAACAATATCTCTCCGCCCGAGATTATAGCCGGCGGACGATGTAGCCTCATAAGAGAATATGCAATGGTCGATTTTCCGCAACCCGATTCCCCGGCAAGACCTAGACTTTGACCTTCCGCTATCTCAAAACTAACGTTGTCAACCGCTCTTACAAATGAACCGTCGCCCGTTACATAGTCTACAGAAAGGTTTTTGACCTCTATAACGTTTTTCATGTTATAACTCTCCTTATTAAAAATCTAATACTTATGGGGTTTCGACTCGTCTTTTTTCGACTTTTCTTGCTTTGTAGTAGCTTTTCATAATTCTTTGTGCTTTAAGTTTTGGGTTCGATATCTCGTCGATAGCGAAGTTTATAAGAGTGAGGCCCATGCCTATCATAACGAGTATGGCGATAGCCCCGGTAACCTCAAAGAAATATCCGCTTCTAAACGCTCCCGAGTTTTGCGCATTAAAGAGAATTGTTCCGAGCGTTACCGATTCGGGATTTCCAAAGCCGATAAATTCAAGCGTTGCATGAGCCATTATAGAATAAATAAGTGTGCTTACAAACGCCGACGATATTATCGAAAGCATATTTGGCATAATCTCAACAAACAGAATTCTAAACTTATTTTCTCCGAGCGTTTCGGCGCTTCTTACAAAATCCCTGTTTCTTATACTCATCGTTTGCGCCCTTAAAACCCTTGAGTTCCAAGGCCAAGACGTAAGCCCGATTATAATGCTTATCAAAAGAGGGGAAACCTCTCCTATCATCGAGGCTATTATCAATAGTAGGACTATAGTCGGTATAACCATAACTATATTTGTAACGGTGCTTACAATGCTGTCGTAAACGCCGCCGATATAACCGGCGCTTATTCCTACAAGCATACCAAGCCCCGTAGTTATAAGCCCTGCTAAAAGCCCAACTATAAGCGATTGCCTACCTCCGTAGAGCGATTGGGCAAAAACATCTCGACCGAGGCTTGTTGTTCCGAGGATATGCCCTGCGGACGGGGGCTCATGGTACATTCCCTCAAACCTTGTCATGGGATCGTATGACGTGAAGAGCGGAGCAAACATAGTCATAATTAAAACTATAGCAATAAGCGTTATTCCGACGGTAAATTTAGGGCTGTTTTTCAAAAAACGAACGATATCTTTAAATCTGCTGTTTTTGTTTGACATATTTTTTTCCTTTCCGCCTAAAGCGTTATTTGCTCGATTGATGTCTTGTTCGAGGATCCATAAATAGTATTACTATGTCCGCAAGCAAGTTTGCCGAAAGCATAAGTATTGTTGTTATAAGCAAAATACCCTGCATAAGAGGATAGTCTCTCGAATCTATAGCGGATACCATAACCGTTCCGAGTCCCGGATAGTTAAAGATTTGTTCAACGATAATCGATCCTCCGAGCAAAAAACCTACCTGCATAGCGAGCGATGTTATAACGGGCAAAAGCGAGTTTCTTGCGGCGTAGGATAACATTATTTTTCTGTCGGGCAACCCTTTAGCAATACCCATAGTTATGTAGTCGTCGCCTAACTGGTTGATCATGTTTGCCCTCATACCCATAATTCCGCCAAGCCCCGTCAATACAACCGCCGTAACCGGAACAAAGGCGTGGTATAGTATATCGAGGTAGTAGTCGAGAGGAGTTTCCGGAATAAAAAGAGGGGTAACGGCATAACCTAAAGGGAAAAATCCGGTATAACAAAGCGCAAATAGCAAAACTATTGCGGTTACGACGGAGGGAATGTTCGCAAGAAATTGACCGCCTACCGTAAAAAATGTGTCTATCTTTGAGCCTCTATGCCACGCAACAAATATACCAAGTAGGTTGTTTATAATAAAACCAATTATCAAAGCGGAACCCATTAAAAATACCGTCCAAGCAAGCCCTCTTGATATCGCTTCGGTTACGGGTTGGGGATAGTAGTAAAACGACGTACCCCAATCGCCCGTTAAAATGTTACCTATATAATTGAAATAAGTAACTATTAAAGGTTCGGTCGAATTAAATCCGAACATCGCTTCTATAGAGGCTATCGTTGCGGGGTCGATTTTAGAACCGCCCCTCGCAAGTTCCGAGAGATACATCTGGACGGGATCGCCCGGCATCATTCTCGGCAAGAAAAAGTTGAGCGTTACTGCGCCGAAAAATGCGGTTATATAAAAACCTATTCTTTTAATTATATAAGCCATACTTATATGTCCTTTCTAAACATATTATTTTAAAAGCAAGGCTTAAGCCTTCTACACTTTATTTGAGCGTAGAAGGCTTAGTTCTGTTTTAATATCAGAAATTTAAGCTACTGGTTTAAGCTCTAAAAGTCTTAAGATTTTTGAGTCGTGTAGCGTTAATGCCGGGAAGCCTGTTTCGTTGCTGGTTGACCAACCTGTGAAACGGCTGTCGTTATATACAAACCAGTTACCGTTGTACAAAACCGGAATGTTAATCATGTTTTCTGCAAAGTGTTGTTCAACTTGACTTGTTATCGCAAGAACATCTTCCTCGGTTTCCGCCGTCGGGAGTTGTTCGATTAAAGCGTTGACCTCTTCGTTGATGTAGTTTGTTTGGCAAACCGACCACCATGTGCTTGTTAGAGCTCTTGAGCTGTCGCTAATTGTATCGAAATAGAATTTGTAAACATCGCCTGCTTGGCCGTTCGCTGTGTATAACATATCCCATTCGCCTGAAGCCCAAAGTTGGGTAACCATCGAAAGCTCCGTTGCGTTCGCTGTTGCGTTAACGCCTATTGCTTTCATGCCCTCTGCCGAGATAACTGCGCCGTCGTTCCAGTCGGTCCAACCTGCCGGCGAGATGATGTCAAATTCAATAGTCTTTCCTGTCGGCGTTTCAACAAATCCGTCGCCGTTTGTGTCAACATATCCCGACTCGGCGAGAAGAGCTTTTGCTGCGTCGATATCGTATGTTGTATACATATCCATTTCGGCTTGAGCCGCATCATCGGCATATCCGAGAAGAGCGGGGGGAAGACCTGTGTTGGGGGGGATTGTGTCGTCAAGATATCCGTAAACTGCGGAATCGATTATTCCGGTTCTATCAACCGCCATAGAAAGCGCACGTTTGAAGTTAGGATCGTTAAACGCTTCAAGGTTGCCTTCGCTTGTCGTCATGTAGTTCATCGAAAGGCGAACACCGTCGTTCATGCCGTACCAATATTTTTTGCTTTCATCGCCTTGGACATAGGTTTCTTCGATGTTGGGGATAAATATATGCGCCCAGTCAACGCTACCCGTTTGTAAAAGCGTTAAAGCAGAGTCGTTTGAGTTAAATTGGGGAGCACGAAGTTCGTCAACTTGAAGATCGTCCGCTTTCCAATAATTTGCGTTTCTTGAAAGAACTATCATTTCGGGAGCAAACGATTTAACTTCGCTAAAAGCTCCGGTTACAACGATGCTGTCCGCATCATATACATAGTTTGCGGGATCTTCGATTGTGCTCCATACGTGTTCGGGGATCATCCATTTGTTAGTAAAAACGGTGTTTCTATGGAAACGGTTTTCCGTTGTCATAACAAGCTCAACCGTATAGTCGTCTATCTTGGTTACGCTCTCGATTTTTCCTTCTACTCCGTCACGAGTCCAGTCGCCCGTTCTGTCGATTTCGGGTTTGTCTTTTGAATATTCAAAAGAGAACACAACGTCGTCTGCGTTAAAGTCTTCGCCGTCGCTCCATTTAATGCCCTCACGAACTTTTATCGTTATTGTTTTGTTGTCTGCTTCCGAGATAATCTCTTCAGCAAGCCACATAGTTTCTTCGTTGTTTTTGTATGCGTCGAAAATTACGAGGGGCTCATACATAAAACCTTGAACGAATTGGTAGACGCTTGCGGATAGCGGATTGAAGTTTTTAACCCAACCATCAGTTTGGTCAAACAACACCGTTAGGATAGCGGGGTCGCTACCTTGCGATGTGTCGCCGCTTGATTGTTCCGTAGCCGGTGCGGAGCAACCTGCCATTAAAGAAACAACAAGCGCAGTTAAGATGAATAGTGCGAGAGTTTTTTTGAAAATTTGATTTTTCATAGTTTTCCTCCAATATATTTTTATGTAACGAATACATAATGTACAATTTATTTTGGTCTAAAGCGTCGGTATAAATCTCTGGTACAAAAGCCTATAATCCTACTTTATCGTTAAAGTAAAGTTTAAAAAATATTATTTTATATACAATATTATTTTGCATTGCATATAAAATAAGTGTATTTAGTCTTTGATTTCGACGTTATCATATTGGTTCCGAATAATTACTTTATCGTTGTAGTTGTTAGCTTATCACTGTCAATTTATTTTGTCAACCCAAATTGGTCGAATTCTACATATTGTGCAATTGAAATCGTTTTTTATGTGAAAAACGAACAAATCATTAATGAATGATGTGAAGTTTTGTTTTTTATAGAGCGACAGGGGTTAGGTTAGATTTTAAAATATCTTTTGTTTGGATATAACAATACGATTTATCGAGGATATAAAGAAAAAGAGCGAACACAAATGTTCGCCCCACTTTAAACATTAATATTTTTAACGCTTTGCCCCTTAAGAAGCTCTCCTTTAACATCCACCGTTCGCGGTATAAAGCTTTTCGGTTTTTCTATCTCCTCAATTAAGAGGTTAACCGCTTCTTGCCCTATTTTTTCGGCATTTTGTTTCCATGTCATAATCTTTGGGCGCATAACTTGGGTTATACCCATACCGTCAAAACCGGCAACACTTATATCGCCCGGGATTTCGAGATCTCTGCTTTCGATGGCGTTAAACCCTCCGATAAAAGCGAAGTCGTCTTGATAAAAAATAAATGTCGGGGGTTCTTTCATATCAAGAAGCTCATACGTTATCCTTTCGGCAGATTTAGGATCGTGGTAGATTCCTTCTTTGATATAATCTTCATTAACTTCAATGCCAAGATTTTCGCAAGCCCTATAAAAACCGGCTATCCTTATTTTTGTAACCATCGACATTTCGCCATGAATAAACGCTATTTTTCTATGTCCCATTTCATAGGCGTATTTAACCATTTCGTTCATTGCAAATTCATTATCGGAATTAACTGTGCTACAATGGCTATAGGTATAATCAATCGCAACAACCGGCATTTCCTGTCTTAAAACGCTCAACGTGCTGTCGTCTTCAAATTTACTTACAAGAATTAGAACACCGTCATATCCTATAACTCTTATATAGTCCTCGTATGACAGCTTTTCCTCGCCGAGCTTGTCTCCTATAAACGAAACGGAATAACCGTTTTCCCTTGCGTTAACTATAAAGCTGTTTAATATCGTCGCAAAAAATTCGTGGGTAATACCGCTCCCGGTTCCGTCCTCCATCAATACGCCGAAGGTATACGAACGATTTGTTTTAAGGCGAACGGCGGCCGGGTTTCTTATATATCCTAGATTTTTGGCGGTTTTCTTGACTTTTTCAATCGTTTCTTTGCTTATGTCTTTTTCGTCGCGAAGCGCTTTGCTGACCGCCGTTGCCGAAAGACCACATTCTTTTGCTATTTCTTTTATCGTTGTCAAAATGCCACCTCTATATACTTTATCGTTTGAGTAAAGTATATAGGGTGAACAGTAGCTTTGTCAACATAATTACCTATAATAGGTTTAACTATGTTTGTCAAATGCATCTTTAATTGTACAAAGCGTCTTTTTCTCGATCCTGCTGACATATGAACGACTTATCCCCATAAGTTTTGCGACCTCGTTTTGGGTGTGGGGCTTTGCTCCGAACAGGCCATATCTTAAAGTCAACACAAGCTTTTCGCGTCCGAAGATGTTGTGTTTGACGATGTCGGTGAGTTTCCTTACGTCCTCAATATGCTCGAGGTCTTTGTCAAGTGCGCTGTCGTCGCTTAGAATATCCGCAATCGTAAGGTTGTTTTTGCTGCTTCCGACATCAATTGGGTCGCTTAACGAACAGATGTTTAACGCTTTTTTAGAGGAGCGGAAGTCCATTAGGATTTCGTTTTCAATGCATCTAGACGCATAACTCGAAAACTTGGTTCCCTTACTATAATCAAAACTATCAACCGCCTTGATAAGCCCAATTGTTCCTATCGAGATAAGGTCTTCGGGGTCGGTTTTTGAGTTGTAGTATTTTTTTGTTATGTGGGCGATGAGTCGCATGTTGTGTTTAATAAGACGGTTTCGAGCGTCGAGTTTTTTTTGCGGATCTTTAAGACTTGCAAAGCATTCCGCTTCCTGTTCTTTTGAAAGGGCGGCGGGAAAGCTTGACGACGGAAGGTGGAGCATGAAAAAGCGAATGCTGCTTGTTATTAAAGAAATTATCTGAAAAAGTGTGAACATATCTTACGTATCTCCAATATTAAATTATAGATACTATATAGATATTGGGCTTTTTGTGATTTTATGTCTTATTATGGCGGAGATTATAAATGTAAAACCGAAAAGCTTAAAGCTAAAGAAATACTACGATTTTGTGCCAACGGCGCAAAATGGCGAACGAAGTGAGACAAGAAGTATTTCCAAAAGCTCCGCCGATAGGCGGAGATTATAAATGTAAAACTACAAAGCTTAAAGTTAAAGAAATACTACGATTTTGTGCCAACGGCGCAAAATGGCGAACGAAGTGAGACAAGAAGTATTTCCAAAAGCTCCGCCGACAGGCGGAGATTATATAACCTTTTCAGTTATAATCCGTCTATATGTATACACCTACTTTGTAGGGATAACGAAAAAATGTGGAGGATTTTACAATGAAAAAAATATTGATCGGATTACTTGTGGGGGCGTTAGCGTTTTCGGTTTTAGTTGGCTGTGGCGAAAACAAAGACGGCGAACAAAAAGGTTCTGTTTCTATCTTCAAAGGTGTTATCGGCGAGATAGCAGGCGACACAGCGACGGTCACCCCAAACGACGACCAACAGCATATTTTGTCGTCGGGCGACAGCGTGAGCGTTAACCTGTCCGTTTCGGATGTCGAATTTTCTGTCGGCGACGAGATTGTCGTTTATTACACAGGCGAGGTTATGGAGTCGTATCCTTTGCAAGTCAACGTTGTTGACATAGAACTATCAAGCAGTTTTGATGATACGTCCGCCGAAACTTCGGACAGTTCCGACATAGCCGGCGAGCAACTTTTGCCCACCGCAAAAATAGCGATAAACATCGAAGGCATAGTAACCGAGATTAACGGAAACAAGATAACGCTGGATAACGGCAAAGTCGTTGTAATAACAGAGGAAACCGCTTTTGAAACGCAAAATGTCGCAGAGAGAGTGCCTGTTGACGACGAG
This sequence comes from uncultured Oscillospiraceae bacterium, assembly GCA_964370565.1. Classification (GTDB taxonomy): domain Bacteria; phylum Bacillota; class Clostridia; order Oscillospirales; family Ruminococcaceae; genus CAYJAY01. The sequence continues at coordinate 31,741 of CAYJJR010000003.1, forward strand.
ATTTTAATCGGAAACTTCATTCAAGGGTTTACGCTCGACGACTTGAATTCAGCCGAAGTCACGGCTTTGGTTATAAACTCAAACGGAGTTTTGGAGATGCCTATGGGAAGCGTTATCGTTAATATCGAGGGCGTGATTACCGAGGTTTCGGAAGACGGAAACAGCTTTTTGCTTGATACCGGAAAATGGGTTGTTGTGACAGCCGAAACAGAACTTGGCATAACAGGGCCTACTGCCGCGCCGAAAGAAGAACAATTTTTTGAAGAAACCTATCGAGTCGGAAACTCTATAGCCGGGTTTACCGAAGACGAAAACGCCGAGGAACTTTTGGCGTATGCTATTTATACCAACTGGAACTGGGAAGACCCGGTGGAATAAAGATGCTTGAATTGATAAATGAACGGAGAAAGTTTGATGAAAAAAATACTGTGTTTAACTCTTATTGTTGCTTCAATGCTGCTTATCGGTTGCTACAAAACAAATGTTGAAAGCGATTATCCCGCCGCAATTATGGTTGAAGACATAGTTTATCTTTTGCCTTTTGAGCCATCGCCCATTGAAGTTGATGACAGCGAGATTATTGGCTATACAAACTCGTACACCGATGAATACCCCGAACGAAATGGCGAAACGAACTTTAACAGAGAACTTGAAATGCCTTATGCCAAAGTTGACGGCGGTATAGCGGTTTTGTATGATAACGAATGGTATGTATGCGCTCCGAGAGAATGAGCGTAAAAAAAGTTAAAACAATGAAAAAAGCGTCTATTGACTAAAAAGTCGATAGACGCTTTTTGGCAAACAAACGAAACACAGCTCCCGTTACGCATAATAACCGACGAGATAGTTTTCACAAATGCAACTCCGAAAGTTTTGTTTGAGAATAGGTTGTATTAAAACTTCTACAACACTACCCACATTGAGGATTTACAATCTCAAACCTGTCATCCTTGTTTTTCTCGCCCCACTCACACATCATCTCGAGTATCGGAAACAGTGTTTCCCCTTTTTCGGTTACAGAATATTCAACTCGGGGTGGGATTTCGCTAAACGCTTGTCTTACAATTAATCCATCCACTTCAAGCTCTCGCAGTTGGTTTGTCAGCGTTTTTTGAGGGAGATACAGATAGCCGACACAAAACAAGATGCTTAATAAAGTATTGTTAGGCATTATCTTTCATTAAACGTAACGGCAAATGTGAAAAAAACTGTCCGCTTAAGGTGTAAATCAGAGAGAACATGAAACAGGCGAAAGAAATATTTAGATAGATAAAAAGCTGTGGCAAATTTGTCACAGCTTTTTATCTATCTAATTTCTATCTATTTTCACTATCCTCGTGATTTCAAAATTTCAAATAGACACAAATAGAGAAATTTTGCTCTGCTTTGCCCATTATACTTCTTTGCAAAATGAATGGAAACATCAACATCATAACAGTAAGCAGTTCTTTCTCTTTATGCTTTGGCATAATACACGAACTAAGCCCGAGGTTTTTGTTAAAACAACAGAAAAGATAAATTTTCGTTGACATAATAACATAATGATGTTATTATGTTCATGCACCAATATTACAGCTTTTTGTACAATTTTAGATATATATGTTTTAAATTTTAGTGATAATTTGATGTTGTTATCGAATTAAGTAATGACTTTATTATATATTCGGCTTAATATTAAAAAACATGAGGTGGAGCTATATGACAAAAACACTGCCCAAAAAATCAAAACTCAGCAACAGGAGCAATCTGCTTAAGGAAATATTAAAGTATAAATATGCGTATCTCCTTTTGCTTCCTGGATTTGTTTTAATAGTTATGTTCATGTATGTGCCCCTATACGGATTGTTGTTGGCTTTTAAAGATTTCAATTTTTCACTTGGGATTCTCGGAAGTCCTTGGGCGGGATTTAAATATTTTGAAGAGTTTATGGGGCGTTCAGACTTTTGGAATGTTTTCCGAAATACACTTTTTATATCTCTCGGTCGAATTATTTTGGAGTTCCCTATACCCATTATATTTGCAATTTTACTTAACGAGATAGTTATTTCAAAATACAAAAGATTTATACAATCAGTTATGTATTTTCCGTTCTTTCTATCATGGGTTGTTATGTATGCGATAATACAAAATATTTTTTCCTCCGATGGAATTTTAAATAGCATAATCTTAACTTTCGGAGGAGAAGGTGTTAGATTTTTAACCGAAAACACCTCATGGTTGGTGGTATTGTTTTCATCAAGCATATGGAAAACGGTTGGGTACAACACAATTCTATATCTTGCTGCTATCACAAAGATAGACAATCAACTATACGATGCCGCGGCAATCGACGGAGCAGGGAGGTTTGGCAAGATAATTCATGTTACACTTCCGGGTATGCAAGGAATGATATTAACCGTTTTAATTTTGGTTATTGCCAATTCCCTTAATGCCGGATTTGACCAGATATACAACCTTATGAACCCTGCTGTTATGGAAGTTGCGGATATTATAGATACGTTTGTTATACGAGAGGGTTTAAGTCGGGCAAAATTCTCGATGGCAACTGCGGCGGGACTTTTTAAATCGATTATTGCGTTGATTCTTCTGTTGACCGCAAACAAGGTTTCTATGAAAACCCGTGGTGTCGGACTTTACAACTGATTTAATTAAAGAACAAGGCGTCTTAAAAATATTAATAAAGGAAATGTGATATAGATATGCAGATGGTTAAAGTAAAAAACAAAAAGAAATTTAACACAGTCGATATTTTAATAATAGCTTTTTTTGCAATAGTCGCTTTTATAATGATTGTTCCGCTTTGGTCGGTTATAACAATATCGTTTTCAAGTGCCGAAACGTTTACTTCGGGTGGTATAACGCTAATCCCAAAAGAGATAGTTTTTGACGCATACAAATATATCTTCATAACGCCGAGTATCTTGGATGCCTTTTTTGTAAGTGTTAGGGTGACGTTAATAGGCACGACAATCAACATGATATGCACATTTACATATGCCTATTCAATTTCGTTGACAGGGCTTCCGGGAAGAAAGTTTTTCATCACGCTTGCGGTCATACCGATGTTCTTTAATGCCGGTCTTATACCCTTATATATAACAATGAGTAACTATAATCTTGTTGATACAATATGGTCAATGATACTGCCGACCGCTATAAACATCTGGTATTTAATGATTATAAAGAACCATTTTATCGAGATGCCGGTCAGTATAAGAGAGGCCGCATTGATAGATGGTGCAAACGAGATAGTAATATTCTTGAAGATAATGCTTCCGCTCTCAAAACCTATTATCGCAACCTTCCTTTTGTTCTATGCCGTTGAACGTTGGAATGAATGGTTCTATTCAAGCATATTCATAAGCACTTCGGGGCTTTATACGCTTCAAAAAGTGCTTCGAGATATTCTTGTCAACGCAACTGCCGCAAACTCGTTAACAGCTTCTTTGCAAGCAGCCTCGGGTGGATATGTTGCATCGCAAGCCATAAAAATGGCGACAACGGTTGTTGCGGTAGTCCCGATAGCTTGCATATATCCTTTTCTGCAAAAGTACATAGTTAGTGGCATTACAGCAGGAGCCGTTAAAGGTTAGGATCAAGTAAAAACTTAGTTTAAACATCTCGCATCGAGATTTTAATAATAAAACATTTTGGAGGAGACATCATGTTAAAAAAATTAACAGCATTTTTTCTAATCGCAACACTTCTTGTTTCTTTGCTTTCAGGTTGCGCTGAAACTGCGCCTTCCGACACAACGGGTGAGCAAACAGGAGAAACTCCCTCGGATAGCAACGAACGTGTAGAGATAACTATTGCGTTCCAACAATCCGCAACTTGGGGCAATGACAACATTATGGACATCATCGAAGAAAAGTTTAATATGGATATAACTTTCATCGATCTTAGCTGGGCGGACTACATCGACAGATTAAACGTTCTTGTCGGTGCGGGACAAGCTCCCGATGTATTTATGTACCCCGCAGTAGACGACGCAACCACAAAACCTATCTACTATCAATGGATAGATCAAGGCGTTTTGCGTGCACTTCCCGAGGATATGTCGGCATACCCAACGTTAGAATCTATTTTGGTTGATTTCGACCCGATAATGGAATACAACGGAAACAGATATCAATTCCCTCGCCTTTCTTGGCAACCTGAAAACGAACATTTCTCAAGAGGTTTTGCGGTTCGTTCCGATTATATGGAAGCTGTCGGTGTGACCGAAATGCCTACAACAATGGACGGCGTCTACGACCTATTGGTTGCGCTTCGTGACGGTGACCCAGACGGAAACGGACAAAATGACACTATCCCTCTTTCGGTATTATCAAACTATGGTGGTTTTGTTGAAAACCTCTTCGGAGCACCCGTCGGTTGGGTTGAAGAAGACGGACAAGCAATACCAACAACTTTAAGCCAAAACTACCTCGAAAGCGTTAAATGGCTCAATATGCTTTATGAAGAAGGTTTGCTCGACCCTGATTTTGCAACTCAAACTCCGGCAGACATGAACAATAAATTTATATCAGGTCGCCTCGGAGTTATCGAAACACAGTTTGAAGCACAAGGTATGATGCCGTCGATTATTCAACCGATGACAGACCTGGTTGAAAACGCCGACGAAGTTGTTGACCTTATTCCGATAACGGAAGGTCCTTTGGGCGACGTCGTTATGACAAACCAATATAACCACTGGTCCGGAACAGTTTTCAGCAGCAACTTAACAGATGTTGAGATGGACAGAGTTATGCAGATGTTTGAATGGGTGTTCAGTGGCGAAGGCCTTGAACTTCTTCGTTGGGGAGTTGAAGGCGAAGACTTTGAAGTTCAAGACGGCAAATATGTTTCTCTTCTTGAAACCGATCCCAACACGGGGCTTCCTGTACCTTTAGCAGCGGTTAAACCGACAGCTAATATGCGCAACTTCTTTACATGGGACATCGACGGAACTTGGGATTTCCCCTCGCTCTCTCCGAACATCGTAGATCTTGAAAAACAACACATCGAAATATACCAACAATATGCGCAACAAGGACCTATCTCGACGGTTGCTTTTTACAACCACCCCGATATAAACAGCTTCGCTTTTATGGATCTTGTTACAACATTCTACACACAAGCTATCCTTGGACAATATGATGATATCGACGCAGAGTTTGAAGCTCTTAAACAAGTTATCATGACCGAAAGAGGCGGCGAAGCTGCTGTTGCGGCGGCGACCGAATATATTAATCAATAGGCCTGTCAACTACAAAATCAAACAAAGTGAATGAGTGTAGCGGCATAAACAAAGTTATAAAAGGTCACTCTTAAATAGGGTGACCTTTTATAATAAAAAACAAGCTATGGTTCGCCATATGTCGGATGACATGGATATGTATATATGGTATAATTGAACAAAATAAACTGTATATACAACAGTTACTGTCCCTTTAAAATGCGGAAAGGAAACAACCTAATATGAATGAGCCTGCATACACTATTGTTTACAAAGTTCTAAAAAGAGAGATAACCGACGGTGACTATCCGACAGGTAGCTTAATCCCGTCGGAACCGGAACTTGAAAAAAGATTCTCCGTCAGCCGAACTACTATAAGACGGGCAGTGGAGCTTCTTGCACGAGAGGGATATCTTCTCGCTCAAAGAGGGCTTGGAACCGTTGTTCTCGACTATAAAACAAAACAGAACCTTAACTTAATAACCTCTATGACAACAACACTCCGAAACAGAGGGCTTAATGTTGAAACAAAAGAGATAAGCATTGCAACCATTCCTTGCCCAAAAAAAATAGCACTTGACCTTAATATGTCAGAGGGCGAAAATGTTGTCATGATCGAACGAGTAATGCATGCCGACAATGTGCCAATAGCAATATTAAAAAACTACATCCCGGAATTTACAGTTCCGAATATCCACACAAAAAAACATGAAATAGTAAGCCTCTATGCTTTTTTAGAGGAAAGATATAATTTTAAAATCGAAAGCGCCAATGACAGAATTTCTGCTAGAAACGCCGACCAAGAGGAGGCCAAACGACTTGAGGTAGCAATCGGAACGGCGTTGCTGTATATGCGCAGGGTTTGTTATTCGCAAAACAAGCCGATTATAGCCGACAGAATAAGCGTTGTCGGAGAAAGATATGAACTTGAAGTGACGATGCTCGGAAGAGAAAAGCAATGAAAACTGAATGATTAAATAAATTGAAATTTAAACTCGTCAAATAAAATGATATTTGACTTGTTTTAGCTACATACATAACTATGTTATAACGTAATTATTTTATTTGGTATAAATACGAACTCTTATATGTAAAGGAATGGAACGATGAAATACACAACCCTCGGAACAGCCGGGGCAAAGGTAAGCAAACTTTGTCTTGGAACTATGAATTTCGGTTCGTCAACCGATAAACAAGAGAGCTTTAGCATAATGGATTTTGCCATAGAAAACGGCATAAACTTTTTTGACACGGCGGATTTCTACGGAACGCCGGCAGGAAAAGGGATAACGGAGGAGATTGTCGGAGAATGGTTTAAAACGAGCGGCAACCGAGACCGAACGGTGCTTGTGACAAAAGCGTATGCAACTATGGGGCGAATGGAGATAAACGACAGGGGCAACTCGGCATACCATCTGCGCCGAGCTTGTAACGACAGCTTAAAACGGCTACAAACCGACCATATCGACGTATATATGCTGCACCATTACGACAGAGGTTTTCGCTTTTCCGCCGAACTTGCAAATATTGGGCAAACGGAGGAGTTCGATCTTGTCCCCTCTCGGAGCGGTTCTCTTGCGCCGACATTTGACGAAACTCTCGAAGCACTCGAAAGGCTAAAACAACAAGACAAGATAACGTATATCGGAACGGCAAACTTCCCGGCTTGGGGGATAGCGCATTTTAACGGCGTTGCAAAGCTCAAAGGTATGTCGGGAACGGCAGTTGAGCAATGTTGCTATAACCTTAACACAAGAAATGCCGAGATAGAAATTTTGCCGGCTTGTCGGGAACTCGGCGTTGGGGTTATGAACTACAGCCCACTTGCCGGAGGGGTTCTCGGTGGGTTTAAAGCGGCGACCAAAAGAAGCCGTTTTGATCCAAACAGCTTAGACCCGAAGCTTATAGAAAAGATGAAAAACCTCGATAAACTTTGCGAAGAGATTGGGGAAAACCCGTCTGATGTTGCGCTCGCTTGGTGTCTTAACAACCCCGACATAACGTCGGTCATATTAGGGCCTCGAACAAAAGTCCAACTCGAAAACTCTTTAAGGGCTGTTGATATAGCTTTGCCAATAGATTTTACGCAAAAACTTGACGAGATATTTAAAGGCCCCGGAAAAGAAGCTCCGGAATACTATGCTTGGTAGAGAGGTTAATTATGAAATACAAAGGACAAAATAAAAATTTAATATCTTTCCCACTTGGCGGTATAGGAACGGGTTGCATAGGTCTTGCCGGCAACGGAAGAATAGTTGATGTCGAGATAAAAAATCGCCCCAACAAAGGGAGCGACGGGGGTTTTACCCATTTTGCAATTAAAGCCGAGGACGAAAACAACGTTTTAGATGCAAGGGTTTTAAACACCGATCTTCCGCCCGATTACATAGGCCCTCTCGAAAGAAACCTTTACAACGGTTATGGGTTAGGTCCCGACCGAAGCAGCATGGCAGGTTTTCCGCATTTTAGAAAAGGCGAGTTCGACGGGGAATTCCCCGTTGCAAAGCTCGATTTCGAGGACGAAAGTTTCCCCGGAAAAGTTTTGATGACGGCGTTTAACCCATTTATACCGACAAACGATTTCGACAGCTCTTTGCCCGGCGCTTTTTTTGAATTTGAAGTTGAAAACACGGCGGACAAACAACTGAAATACACCCTTGCTTTTTCCGCTCGAAACTTCTACAGCAACGGACAACCCGAACATGAGTTTAAGGGCGACAACAAAAACTGCTATATCTTTATGTCAAATTCGGGGGATAAAGACACGGTGGAATACGGCGACATAACTATTGCCACCGACAGCGAAGAGGTTAGTTGCCAACAATATTGGTATATAGGAAACTGGTTCGACAGCGTTTCGGTCTTTTGGAACGATTTTATGACTTACGGTCGGTTTAAAAACCGCACGACTAAACCCGAAAAAAATTCGTTGGTTTATGCCGGCGACCATATTTCAACAATAGCCTCCCATATAACGCTTGAACCAAAACAAAAAAAGACGATAAGGTTTGTCATGACGTGGTCTAACCCCTACATGAACAACTATTGGCAAAACACAATTCCCGATCTAACCGAAAAAGAGCAACAGGAAATTCGCACAAAAAAATGGGAAAACTACTACGCAACACAGTTTGAAACGTCGCTTGAAAGCTGTAGATACAGCCTTGAGAACTTTGAGAGGTTATTTTCCGAAACCGAACTGTTCCGAAAAACGCTATACGGCTCAACGTTACCGAGCGAAGTTATCGACGCTGTTGGCGCAAACCTTGCTGTTTTAAAATCCCCAACATGTTTAAGGCTAACCGACGGAAGTTTCTATGCGTTCGAGGGTTCGCACCCCCACGAGGGAAGTTGCGAGGGAACTTGCACCCATGTCTGGTCGTATGCTTACGCTATGGCGTATCTTTTCCCGAAACTCGAAAGGTCGGCGAGATCGGTTGAATACACCTATTCCATGCAACAAAGCGGTGGCATGGCGTTCAGAGCAAGGCTTCCGATAGGTAGCAAACCTATGGATTTTCGACCGGCGGTAGACGGGCAGTTCGGAACGGTTTTAAGGGTATACCGTGAATTCATGTTAAGCGGAGACGTGGATTGGCTTAAAAGCATCTGGGACGCTGTGAAGTCCACAATCGAATATGCGTGGAGCGACAAAAACCCCGACCGTTGGGATTTCGACAAAGACGGGCTTATGGAGGGCAGACAACACCACACCCTTGACATGGAGCTATTTTCCCATAATTCGTGGCTTAGCGGAATGTATCTTGCGGGGCTTAAAGCCGGAGCAAACCTTGCGAGAATTTTGGACGATGCCGTTGTCGAAAAGCAATATACCGAAATTTTTGAAAGCGGAAAACAAAAACTAAACGATATACTTTTTAACGGAGAATATTTCGGACAAAATATAGATTTAAAGGATCGTTCGATACTTAGCCGTTTCGATGACGATAAAAAGCCGGATAAAGATAATCCATCGTTTGGATATTGGAACGAGGAAGCCGGCGAGATGAAATATCAAATCGGAGAGGGTTGCTCGATAGACCAAGTTTTGGGACAATGGCACAGCGACCTTTTGGGGTTGGGCGAGATATTTGAAAAACAAAAACTTGAGAGTTCCTTAAAGGCGATTTATAATTACAACTACAAACCGTTGATGTATAATCACACCAACCCCGGGCGTTTGTTTGCGCTTAACGACGAAAGCGGAACAGTTATCTGCGACTATCCGAAACACAAGAAAAGACCTGTAATCTCGGTTCCGTATGCGGAAGAAACGATGCACGGGTTCGAGTATGCCGCCGCAAGCCACATGATTATGCACGGCATGGAAAAAGAGGGACTTGAATGTGTCAAAAGCGTCCGAAATCGCTATGACGGAATTAGAAGAAACCCGTTTAACGAGATAGAATGCGGAAGCAACTACGCAAGAAGCCTTGCGAGCTATGCCCTGCTCATAGCGTACAGCGGTTTTAAAAGCGATATGCAAAATAAGCGTATAGCATTTAATCCGCTTAAAAAACAAGATTGCTGTTTCTTTTGGGCAAACGACAAAGGTTTCGGCAACATAGACTACAAAAAAGATTGTGTTTCCCTTTCGGTAGCCTTTGGAGAGCAACAGTTAAACTCTATAGTTTTAGGCGAAGGTTATGTTGTTAAAAAAATATTGCTAAACGATAAAGAGGTTTTGTTTAAACAACAAGACGACAGCATTAACTTTGAAAAGGCTATAGAGATTGATACAAAGGGCGCGTTAAAGTTTTTTGTATAATAAAAAAACAATGGAGGCTCAAAAAATGAAACTATTTGACATACCGTCTATGATTGACATAAGCGCAGTCAGAACCGATGTGACGATAAAAGAGATTGAACAGGTAGTTGATGCGGCGAAACACCATAGATTTATATGCGTTTTCGGTATGCCGTACTATACCCCGAAACTTGTTGAGATGCTTGAAAATGAACCCGACATTCTTGTCGGTGGGGTTGTCGGTTTTCCGTCGGGAGCGGATACGACTACTATTAAAGTTGCCACCGCAAAAGAGCTTGTTTCTTTCGGCGTTGACGAGATAGACATGGTTATAAACGTCGGTGCGCTAAAGAGCGGTTGCTATGATATGATTGAAAAGGATATAAAATCGGTCGTTGATGCCGCAAACGGATTGCCTGTTAAATGTATTTTAGAAGTAGGCTACCTTTCGGACGATGAGATAAAAAGAGGTTCTTTGATAGCCGCAAAAGCCGGGGTAACGTTTGTCAAAACCGGGACCGGTTGGGGCGCAAAACCTACTACCGTCGAGCATATAAAGCTCATATCCTCCGTTGTCGGAAACAGCACAAAGATAAAAGCCGCCGGAGGGGTGCGAACGCTTGAAACTGTGCTTGAGATGATAGATGCCGGTTGTTCAAGGTTTGGCATAGGGCTTAACTCTGCTTTAAAAATCATGGACGAGATAAACGAAAAACAAGGTTTTGAACTCGCCAAAATAAACATTGCGGCTGCATCAAACGACAACTATTAAGAGAGGTTTTGCCATGAAACATATTATTGCTTATGACCTTGGGACAGGCGGAACAAAGTCGAGCCTTTACAACGAAAAAGGCAACCTTATCTGCTCAACGTTTACTTCTTGCGAAACGTTTTATCCAAAAAGCGGTCTACACGAGCAACGCCCGAATGATTGGTTTGAAAGCGTTAAAAGTTCGACAAAACAGTTGATTTCACAGTCGGAAGTGGATATCGAAACTATTGTTTCGCTTGCGATATCGGGGCATAGTTTGGGGGTTGTTCCAATAGGGAAAGACGGAGAACTTTTAGCGGAATATGTTCCTATCTGGAGCGACAACAGGGCAAAAAAACAAGCCAAGAAATTCTTTGAAACGATCCCCGAAAGCGAATGGTACAACGAAACAGGGAACGGATTTCCGGCACCGCTTTACAGCATCTTTAAGATAATGTGGTATAAACAACATAAGCCGGAGATATATCAAAACACTGATAAATTTATCGGAACAAAAGACTATATAAACTTTCTTTTAACGGGAAAACTTTGCACCGACCGTTCCTATGCTTCGGGAAGCGGAGTATATTCGCTTAATGATGAACGTTACCTCGACCGCTTTATTGAAAACGCAAAGGTTGATAAACAAAAGTTACCCGATGTTTTAAATTCGACCGATATTGTCGGAACGATTTTACCGGACATGGCGAAAACGCTCGGGCTTTCGGAAAAGACGCTTGTTTGCGCCGGAGGGGTAGACAACGCTTGTATGGCTTTAGGGGCGGCTTGTATAGACGACGGCGAAGCATACACAAGCCTTGGGAGTTCCTCTTGGATAGCGGTTTGCGACAAAAAACCGGTGTTGGACGAAAAAACGAGACCGTATGTTTTTGCGCATTGCATACCAAATAAATACGTTTCAGCAACCTGTATCTTCTCTGCCGGAAACAGTTTAAGGTGGGTAAGAGATACGTTTTGCCAAGATCTTAAACAAAAAGAAAGCCAAGGCGAAATTGACGCATACGACGCCATGACGAGCGAAGCGAAAAAAAGCCCGACGGGGGCGAAAAAACTTATATTTAACCCAAGCCTTGCCGGAGGAACCTCCCTCGACAAGTCGGTCAACATAAAGGGGTGCTTTACGGGGCTTGAACTTCTTCATAGCCGTGGGGATATTGTACGGAGCACTATGGAGGGGATTGCGCTAAACCTCGGGATAGCGCTTGACGTTTTGCAAAATCAAGTCGAGATGTCGGACGAGATGCTTATTGTTGGCGGTGGCGGAAAGAGCGATTTTTGGCGACAGATTTTCTCCGATGTCTATGACAAAAACATTATCGAAACAAACGTCGGACAGGAAGCCGGAAGCCTTGGGGCGGCGATAGTCGCCGGTATCGGCGCAGGAGTTTTTAAGGATTTTTCGGTTGTCAAAAAACTTCATACGCAAAAAGGCAAACACGCTCCGATAACAGAAAATGTTGAAACATATAAAAAAATTAAACCTGTGTTTAAAAAGATTGCCGATATGCAGTCGGATATCGGGGAGGTTTTGGATACACTAAACTAAAGAATAAACAAGGAATTGAATATATGTTAAATGAACCACTTTATAGCGTTAAATATTGTGAAACATGTTCGATTTCCCCGGAAAACCCTACCGGAGAAAAAGGACATGGAGCAACAGAGCAACCACCAAAAGGCTCTGCCGCAGAACCGCTCGGACAAGGTTGGAAAGCAAGACCTTTTGTTAGTGTTCCGAACGGCGAGACAGTTACGCTTGCCGAGATAAAAGGCGAGGGTATAATTAAAAGTTTTTGGATAACGGGAGAGGTAGACCGTGGGCTAATTATAAGAATGTATTGGGATAATAGCAACATTCCGAGTGTCGAATGTCCCTTGACCGATTTCATGCTATATGGTTTTGCCCCATATCATTTTTTTGAAAACGGACTTGTAGAACCCGATATCCATGTTAATTCCGAGCTTATCTGCGTTAATCCAAATAGAGGACTTAACTGCTATATTCCGATGCCTTTTAAAACCAAGGCGAAGATAACTATAGAAAACAGAACAACACGACCAAAGGCTGTTTTCTATCAAATTAACTTTGAAAAAAGAGAAGTTGAAAGCGAAATGGGATATTTTCACGCAAGATATAACAGCTCTGTTCCTGTTCCGTTTAAAAAAGTCCATACCATTCTTGACAATGTTCAAGGCAAAGGTGTTTATCTCGGTACGGCATTGTATGTTGGATTAAACCGAACGCCCGAATGGTGGGGCGAGGGTGAATTTAAGTTCTATCTCGACGGCGATAAGCAATTTCCAACAATATGTTATACCGGACTTGAAGACTATTTCGGCGGAGCGTTTAACTGGGACATAGATGGCAGTTACAAAACATATTCAACCCCATATCTTGGAATGTATCACGTTGCTCGTCCCGATGGGTTATACAACATACAGCAAAGATTTTCGATGTACCGTTGGCACGTTAAAGACCCAATCAGATTTGAAAACGATTTAAAAGTTACGGTTCAATGTCTCGGCTGGCAGACAGGCGACAACGGAAAGATACAATATCTAATGCCAAGGCAAGATGATTATATCTCGGTTTCCTATTGGTATCAAGAAAAGCCGACAACGTACAAACATAATCTGTTATCACATGATGAGATGACAAAACATTTTTAAAGCAGTTGCCTGATGATTAAGCAAAGTACAGAGATTGGTTTATCTGTATTTTGCTTTTTTGTTGATCTTTTCTTACAGAGTCTCACAAATCCACAAACATCCTCTCCCACACCCTCTTTAAAACCCGCTGTTTTCCGCTTTCGATAGCTTTAAGCGAACGAACGCTGATCCCATAAACCCTACTAAACTCAAACTGCGTCATCTTTTTAGATTGGCGCAGTTTTTTTATCGCTAAATGCGGCTCGTTATATAAAAACATATTATATTCATCAACCAATTCACTAATATCAACATCCAAAATCTCCGCAATAGACACCATATACTTTTGGTTATAATAATCTCTTTCATCGTTTTCGTAACTGCTGTATGTTGCGTAGTCGATGTTGGCGTGCTCCGACACTTGTTTTTGCGTCAAACCTTTTTTGTATCTATAAAATTTCAGCTTGTCCTTTGTTTCGACAGGCGGATTTTCGCTTGAATAGTTTTTGTTCAAAAAGTCCATGTCATATTTAATATCATTTTTGAGCGATGTAACGGTTATAACAACAAGAGGGGAGTATATCACCAAAGAGCCTTTGATTTTCCGCATTATAATACTATATAGATATTGGGGTTTTTGTTGTTTTATGTCATGTCGTGGCGGGTTGGGTATGAAAAACACAAGAGGACAACTAAAAATTCAAGCAGTGTCTTTTAAGGCTATTATATAGACTTTTCATATGTTTAGTTGTAAAATAATATAAACAAACATTTTATAATGTTTTTTCTAAGATTCACCGTTGTTGTTCGGTTGAAAAGAAAGGTTTTAGTTATGAAGATATTGTGCATCGTGGGAAGTCCGAGAAAACATGGAAACACCGATACCATAATGGATTCGGTTATAAACGGCGCTCGTGAGTGTGGCGCTTTTGTGGAAAAAATCTATCTGTCTGACCTTAATTTTAAAGGCTGTGTAGGTTGCGAGGGGTGCGCCAAAACCACAAGATGCATAATTAACGACGATATGCAACAGGTGTATGAAAAGCTAAACAATTCGGACGGATTGATTATCGGTTCCCCCACCTATTTTTATAATGTCACCGGGCTGACCAAACTTTTTCTCGACCGTTTATACGCATATGAAATTTTTGACCCTACCGACCGTTCGGTGTGGCTTTGCCCTAACGAGATAAACGGGCTTAAGTATACAGTCACCGTCGCTGTTTGCGAGCAAGAAACCGCCGACAACATGGGGTTTGCATCAGAAGCTATGTCAAAAGCTTTGGAGGCGGTTGGTTGGAGAAGCGTTGTAAACATTAAAGCATTGCACTTGTTTGAAAAAAACGCAACTGCACACAACACAAAACTATTGGAACAAGCAAAAAACGCAGGGATTAAACTTTGCAAAACGATTTCTCTTGCTCAAAATTTCAGGGGCGAAGTTTAAAAAATAAATTAATTTTGCACACAAAGAATTTCTCACCGTTTGGGATTTTGCAAACTTCACACAGCATTTTATCAACCCGGTTTTAGCAAACTGCAAAGACATTATGTATAATATAGAACATATCGTTCCTATATGTTAGAAATATCATTCCGTTAGCATTGATATTGTTTCGATAATTTGATTAAGTTGGTTATAGCAACTCCACCCCGGCAAGCGCACAAAGTTTTTTCGATGTATTTGCATTTCGTATCGTCACTTTGTTATACACAGCCGACGAGGAAATTTTGCTCCACTTTGTTTTGCCGAAAGTCTCCCTTGGCGCAGACCAAAATATCACATTATTATAAAAACCAACCTGTTCAAACTCCGGCTTTGCTTCTCCGACGGCAGCAATAATCTCTTCGGTGGTTATAGGTGGTATAAGAAAAATCGCTTGATGTATCGTTTCGACATCGCTCGGTTTATCCCACCAGAGCGGCGCATAGCTCAAAGCATCGGCAATTTCCTTAGCACTTATAACCGTGACAGGAACAGAAAGCGAGAACTTTTCTATCATCAAATCATTGCAGATTTGTATAAGTTTTAGCTTATCGTTAATGTCGCTATCGAAGATAACATTACCGCTGTTGATATAAGTGCTCACATTTTCAAAACCCGCCTCGGCAAAATATTCCCTGAGAAGTGGCATTGCTACTTTGTTTTTACCGCCTACATTTATGCCACGAAGTAAGGCGATGTATGTTCTATGTGTTTTCATCGTATCACCCTTTCTATTAGTTTACAAGATTACGCTTTTTGCGTTAAAATATATGATCTTTTTATCCAAGCAACAAGTTCTTCAAACTTGCTCTCGTCCACGATATCGAGATAGTGGGTAACCCTGTGCTTTGAGACAGCCATATATTTTTCGGTTGGGATATCAGGGTCTATGCCGTCACAACAAAAGCTAACTTCTAAGCATTTAACCTTTGGGTATATGATTACAAATGCCGAGCTATTGCGCCATACAATACCCATTTTTGGGAAATGCTCTTCAAAAGGCAGTACCTCTTTTTCAAATTCACTTTTAAGCTTTAAATAAAGTGGCAACCATACGCTTTTTTTGCCGCCAAAATACAGGTCATAACTCATGCTTCTCTCCTATCTTTGTTCACCTGAACGTTATATCAATTCCCCTAAAAACTGCCTCATACGGCATCTTTTTTATATTGTAGCAGATGTTCACACAGCCTTTTCGAGCGATTACATAAGGCGAGTCGGTGCTCTCTTTCACAGTCTCCACCGCTTCAATACTCGCAAAATAAATGCTGATGTATTTCTTTCTGTAACCTAACGTAACATATTTTCCGTTCAGTCGCCATGTGGGGATTAGGGTTTTCTCGGAATATTTTTCATCGAAAACAGCGGATTTATAGTTGTCTTCGATATATGAAATTATTGGCATAACTTGCCCTTTTGTTTCGTCACTAATCATATTAAAATATGTTTCGATCGGCATAATATATCCTCCTTAAAATAACGAAAGCTGATTTATAACAATGCTATCCCTTTTGCGATCGGTGATCAGCGCATCGGGGTTTAATTCACCAATAAGCACAGGTGAAAATTTCGATATTATGTTGTTTTGATATTGCAGAAAAAATATCAGTCAAAACAAGAATATTCTTTTCATTCATTTTGCAATCAAAATCTTGTCACATTCGTGAAGTCACATTTTTATAGCTGTCAACAAAACTTATTAATTTTTATGGTACATCAAAAGCATTTCTTTTCCTATCGAAATAATCCAAAAGCTGAGCGTATGCTTTGTCTGTAAGCTCGTTTTTTGTGCCAAAATCAGTTACAACCTCATCAAATATTTTTTTAAAAAAAGTGATGTTATCTTCGGAGTATTCCATTTTAAAATATCCAAATTATGTTTCGTAAATTGCAAAATTTTTCATTATCTTTCCCCTTTCCTATATGCCGCCGGCGACATATTCGCTCTCTCTTTAAAGAATTTATAAAACGCCGACAGACTGCTAAATCCCACCGAGCAAGCAATATCAACGACTTCATTGTCTGTCTGCTCTAAAAGTCTAACTGCTTCTTTATACCTTAAATCATTTACATAGGTGCTTGGTGTTTTGCCATATTCATCTTTGAACACCTCCGCCATTCGCTTTCGTGAAAGTCCGAGTTTATCAATTTCAGTGTTTAAACTTTCTGCCTCGCTAAACATATCGTCAATGAGATTTTTAAGTTTTTCGGCAATATCTTTCATTGGTTTGTAGAGAGGCAATTCACTTTTGCACCTTTTACAAGGTCTGTACCCTGCTTTAATCGCTTGCTCTGCTGTTTTGTAAAACTCTATGTTTTCTGTTTTCGGTGCTTTGGATTTGCAAGATGGTCTGCAATAAATTCCTGTTGATTTTACAGCGTAAAAGAAAACTGTATCATAACTTTCATCATTTGAAATTACGGCATCATACATTTCCTCGAATGTCATATTAAATTTGCTATTCATAACACACCTACTTTCTTTTCATAGATTTAATAATTTCTTTTGTGGCTTTGTCTACTTTTAGCGACTCTGTGATTTTTTGTAAAGCCTTGTTGTAGGTAAAGTCATCTAAATTGTTATTTTTTAGATATGCCATTGTTTCGGTTGGAAAACTTGCAAAACACACTTGCAAGCGCCACGCAACCGATTTTGTCAATCGCTTCACCCAAACGCTTATCTTTTTTCTTTAAATAGTTGATTTCTTTTTCGCCGTAATCAAAGTACATCTTGCCACATCGCTTAATTGACATATTCTTATTATACAGTAAAAATGTAAGATGTTCTTCCTGAAATTGCGTATTTAATTTTGCCTTTACAAAATTGGTGAGATAAGAAGTTTCACAACTACACGCCCACTATATCCCGGTTAATAAACGCATTAGGATAGTCAATATACTTTCAAATTTGAAACTATATTGACTATTGCTTATTTTATTGATATAATTTCAATATTGAAACTATTTGAAATGAGGTATAGTATGAGAGAAGCATATTTTAGATTTATGAGTGCAGTTGATATTGACTGTTATAAAAGTATTCGTGAGAGTGAAATAGGTAGCACTTTGCCATATTCCGATGTTTTGCAATTATTTATTATAAACCACAAGAAGAATATGACAGTTAGTGAACTTGCCGATAGACTTAATCTTTCTCGCCCTGCAACAACACAAAAGGTAAATGAACTTGCAAATAAAGGTTTGGTTATAAAAACGGGATCTACTGAAGATAAAAGAGTTACTTATCTTTCTTTAGCTGATAGTTTAATTCAAAATAGCAATGATGCAAAGTCTGCTTCCCTTATGGATGCAGTTGATGAAAATTTTTCCGAGGATAAAAAAGCTGTATTTTCGGAAATACTAAACTTTATGGCAGATTACTTGTTGGAGGACGATAATAAATAATGAGAACCGAATTTATAAAAATCACAGGCGCAAGAGAAAACAACCTAAAAAATATATCGGTAGAAATACCAAAATACAAACTTGTCGCTTTGACAGGTGTGTCCGGCTCCGGTAAGAGCAGTTTTGCTATGGATATACTGCAAAAAGAATGTCAGCGTCAGTATTTAGAGTCGATGGGTATGGTGACAGACGGTCTTAATAAACCACTAGTAGACAGTATTGTTGGGCTTTCGCCGTCCATTTCTGTTGGGCAAAGGGTGCTTTCAAAAAATCCACGCTCAACAGTCGGCACATACACCGAAATACTAACCTATCTTAGAATTTTATATGCCAAACTTAGCATAAGAATTTGCCCAAATTGTATGGGCGAAATCGCTCCGAATTTTGATGAAGATGAGGAAATTGATTTTACCGATACTTCTTGTCCTCACTGCAAAACTAAGCTATCACATCTTAGCATGGCAAGTTTTTCATTTAACAAAACAAAGGGAGCTTGTCCAAAATGTAATGGTATTGGTGTTGTAAAAGATGTAGATTTATCTAAACTTATTGATACGAGCCTCACTATAAAAGAGGGTGCTATCAAAATTTGGGGGAACGAAACTTTTTGGGAGCATTATTCAAATACATTTGAGGCTTGTGGTAAACATTATGGTTTTACTTTTGATGTTTCAAAACCTGTTAAAGACTATAACGAACTTGAAATGCTCGTACTTCTTGACGGTGTTGACTGTGAGAAATTTAAAAAGCAGTTTCCAAATATCAAAAAGCCAAAACGAGTTATGGACGGTTATGTCGAGGGACTTCGTACTTTTGTAAATAAAAAAGTAGTAGAGTCTGCTACAAAAAAAGTTGCTAATCCTGTTATTGCAAATGCCATTGGAAGCACTCCTTGTGATGAGTGTCATGGAACAAGGCTTGGCTTTGATGGACGAACTGCAAAACTCGGCGGAAAAACCATAATAGAAATCAGCACTTTTACAATGTCGACACTGGTGGAGTTTTTGCAAGATGTTTTGTCAAATCTATCTCCATCAGCAAAAGAAATTGCGACAGTGGTTATAGGCGATATTCTGAAACGTGCAAACGGTATTATAAAAATCGGTCTTGAATATCTTTCAATAGACCGACCTGTCAGCACTCTTTCGGGCGGTGAAAGTCAGCGAATTCGCCTTGCAAGCATTTTAGAGAGCGGACTTACCGGGGTGCTGTACATCTTAGACGAGCCGACCACTGGACTTCACGCACGAGATACTTTGTTACTACTAAAAGCAATAAAAAAACTGCGTGACCTCGGCAACACAGTTATCGTTATTGAGCATGATATGGATTTTGTGAAGCAGTGCGATTATATCATTGATTTTGGTATCGGTGCCGGTTCTCTCGGTGGTGAAGTTGTATCAAGTGGCACGGTTTCAGAAGTTTCGCAAAGTGAAATTTCAAAAACAGCAAAGTATTTGAGAGAAGAAAAAGCCAAACCAAACGATAAAAAAATAAATGCGAGCAGATTTATCGAAGTTAAAAATGCCACTGCACATAATCTTAAAAATGTATCGGTAGACATTCCGCTTGGTGGGCTTGTTTCTTTTGCCGGAGTTTCCGGAAGCGGAAAAAGCTCGCTTGTTTTTGATGTTATAGAGCAGAGAAAAAATGCCGAAAGCGTTCGTGGATTTGAGTATATTTCAGAGGTAATTAAAATTGATCAAAGCCCTATCGGCAGACAAAGCCGAAGTAATATCGCAACATACACAGAAGTTTTCACGCTGATTAGAGAGCTTTTTTCTTCTCAAATTGAAGCAAAAAAGCTAAAACTTAAGCCTGCTGATTTCTCTTTTAATGTTAAGGGTGGGCGCTGTGAAAAATGCGAGGGACTTGGTGTAATAGCTCTTGATATGCAGTTTTTAGATGATGTTGAAGTTATCTGTCCTGTTTGCAAAGGGCACAGATTTAAAAAGAAAGTGTTATCTGTGACATACAAGGGCAAAAGCATTTCCGATGTTTTAAATATGACAGTGCTTGAAAACTTAGAGTTTTTTGAGGGAAACCATGAAATTTTTAAAAAACTTAGCGTTATAAACGAAGTCGGTCTTACCTATCTAAAGCTCGGACAATCGACAACTACACTTTCCGGTGGTGAATGTCAGCGACTTAAACTGTCAAAAGAACTTGCAAAAGTGGGTAGTGGTCACACTCTATATCTATTAGACGAGCCGACCACAGGGCTTCACCCATTGGATAGCGAGAAACTTTTGACACTACTTCAAAAATTAGTAAGCCAAAATAACTCTGTATTTGTAATTGAGCATAACACAGATATTTTAGCTAAAAGTGACTATATTGTTGAGCTTGGGCCATTCGGTGGTGATAAAGGTGGTGAGATAATAGCTACAGGCACACCTTTTGAAGTTTTACTCTCTGAGGGTAGTGTAACAGGTAGGTATTTATAATTTCAATAAAATAAAAAATTAAATATTTTTTGTTATCAATATGTATAATTTATTAAGAAAAGCCCCACTGCCACCGCTACCCTTACAGATAGTCGCTGTAAATGTAAATTGTCGCTCGTTTAATATTGTCATTTTCCACCTCGCTCGATCGGCAAGCTGTTCATTTTCAGAAAGCTAAGCTTGTTCATATATCCTCTAAACCTATTAGCAACTATTTTAGGCGATACCTTGTATTTTTCCCATTTATTAAATCTCTGCTACAATCGGAAAACAAAGTAATGTCCGGTTTAATCGAATCTCTGACAGTATTAGCAACTTGTAGCATAACACTATCGGGATTTTCAAGTCCTATGGTTTCACCCGAATCGCTAATACCGATATAAATTTTTCTGACGAAAGTATTTGCAAAAGCCACTACGGTTTTTTTAATATCTGTGGCATATTCACTTTTATATTCGACCTTCAAGTTTTCTTGATTCACAACAAACTCCTTTGTATTCTAATATATTCTAATACTATTGTAATACCACAAAAACTACTCTGTCAAGAAAATATGATAAAGGGCGATACTGCATGCACTTGACTATATTGATACAGTTTCCCTGTTGTGATATATTGTCATTAAAGGAAGCGGCAGTATGCTCGTTAAAGGGCGTATGTCTGGGGAATAGAGGAACCACATCAGACACATATGAGGCTTCTTTAAAAGAAGCGGCAGGATTGGGCGTTTCAGACGTGCGCTGTGGTCGAAAGGCATATTCAGCACATCCGAGGCTTCTTTTTTTTCAACTTTGCAATACCTCTAAAGCTAAAATCTCGCATTAATAATCTTGATTATAAAGTTATCGGAACACCCCCTCCCACACTCTCTTTAAAATCCGCTGTTTCCCGCCTTCGATAGCTTTCAGCGAACGAAAGCTAATCCTATAAACCAGACTTCTATATATTTAGGAAATAGTGGGCGTATAGCAAGAAACAAAAGTAGGATGCACCACCAAACGTGCATCCTACTTCTATATGGCAGACTTGTTTATGCAAAAACGGCTCTATTTGTTTGTAATCAAGATCACGCACATCACGAGAAATAATCGACTATTTGCAGGCACAAAGCGATACCAGAACCTAACATTACATCAACGGCGCAAAAGTTCTTAAAACTCCCAAAAAAATAAACTTTACCATGCCAAATTTGCCTTTGTTATCAATATCATCAAGCGTTATTTGTTGGCATTTTTTCTGTGTTTCTAAAAAGTCGGTTTTAATGTCTGCTATAACCGATGAACGATATAACCACACGCCACATTCATAATGCAAACTCAAACTTCTGTAATCAAGATTTATCGTTCCGACAACTGCGGTCTTGTCATCACTAACAAACATTTTTGAATGGATAAATCCCGGAGTATATTCGAAAATTTTTACTCCTGCTTTGATTAGTTCTTTATAATAAGAGCGAGAGAGAAACTGCACAAACTTCCTGTCCGGCTTACCCGGAACTAGCAATCTTACGTCAACTCCGGATTTTGCCGCAGTCATAAGTGAGACCATCATTTCTCGGCTTATAATAAGGTATGGGCTTGTTATGTAAACATAGTTTTCAGCACGATTTAGCATAGTCATATAAATAGTTTCCCCAACCGCATCTTGATCCAAAGGAGTATCTCCGAAAGGTTGAACTACACCGTCAGTTTCATAAGATTTTGTTGGTTTATATGCTGAAAATTGTTCGATGTTTTCGGTAACAGAACTCCACATAGAAAGGAACATAACGGTTAGATTGTACACAGCGTCTCCTTTTAACATAACAGCTGTATCTTTCCAATGTCCGTGCTTTATTTTGTGATTGATATATTCGTCAGCTAAATTTATGCCTCCTGTAAAACCTACATTCCCGTCTATAACACATATTTTTCTATGATCTCGGTTGTTAAAGTTTGAATTGAAAAAATGGTTGAAACGATTAAATGCTCTGCAATCTATTTTATGTTTACTAAGTCTTATGCTAAAGTCTGAAGGTAAAGTAGTTAAACAACCGAAATCGTCGAAAAGAACTCTGACATCAACTCCGCTTTCTGCTTTGCTGATTAGAACTTTTTCTATTTCTCCCCACATTTTGCCTTCTTCAATAATAAAGTATTCTAAGAAGATGAATTTTTCAGCTTTTTTAAGCTCTGAAATCATAGAATTTAGCTTTTCTTCTCCTAATTTAAAATACTCAACTTTTGTATTTATATGAGCAGGGGCGAAAGCTGCTTTACTCAAATATTCCGATTGTCTAAACGCTTGAATATCATTTTTCAGTAGCTCAGGATATTGATTTTCTCTGTTGATAATAGCATTTTCAAGAGTGTCTTCAATTTTTTTGTAGACTGCTTTTTTTCGCTTGCTTACCCTATGTCCGCTAAAAAAAGCATAAAACACACCACCAACTAAGGGAAATGTAAACATTAGAATAATCCATGTAATTTTGTTTTCTTGATATGTATCTTGTATAATAATGTAAACTATACAAAAAAGGCTGAAGATAGGTAGAATGATAAGCAACCATTCGGAATAATCACCAAGCAGATAAACAAGCAAAGCCCATAATCCAAGTTGCAGAATAACAGTTATAAGTATTGCAACAGAACGCGCAAAGATATTCGATAATGCTATTTTCATATTTTCCTCCTTGAGCTATAAATTACTTTTTCCGTGTCATAATCCTCTCGCCTTTCGGGTCTTTGAATAGAGTTTTGTTAAACCCTAACTTTTCGTAAAGCCTAATTGCCGAGGAGTTATCTTGATGAACCG
>CAYJJR010000004.1:0-52922 GCA_964370565.1 uncultured Oscillospiraceae bacterium
GATTATTTATATTAGCCATAGTATTTCTAAACTTTAAAGCTACATCAAATTATAACTAAGGAGAGAATAGATGCCGAAAGTTTCGGTTATAGTTCCTATATATAACGTAGAAAAATATCTTGAAAAATGTTTAGATTCAATCATTTC
This sequence comes from uncultured Oscillospiraceae bacterium, assembly GCA_964370565.1. Lineage (GTDB taxonomy): Bacteria > Bacillota > Clostridia > Oscillospirales > Ruminococcaceae > CAYJAY01. The sequence continues at coordinate 148 of CAYJJR010000004.1, forward strand.
AGGAACATTTAAAGATATAGAATTAATCCTTGTAGAGGACGGAAGCACCGATAAAAGTCTTGAAATTTGCATGGAGTATGCAAAAAAGGATAATCGAATTCGCGTTGAAACTCAAAGTAACGGCGGGGTTTATGGCGCGGTTATAAGCGGAGTTTTAAAGGCAAAGTCTTCGTATATCGTTTTTGTTGACAGCGATGATTACGTTAAATCCGACTATGTGGAAAGACTTTATTCTACAATAATCAAAAAAGACACAGACGCTGTGCACACCGGCTTTTATAAAGTCGAACCGGGAAAAACAGAGGAAATTTTCGCAAACAAAACAAGGCTTTATAACAAGAGCGAGATTAAATCCGAAATACTTGAAAGATTTTTTGAACAAACCGCCTCTACCGACCAAAGTTTTTCAAGCAGCAGATGGGCGAAGATATTTAAAACTGAGATCCTTCAAAAAGCAACAATTGGAACAAACCAAAGTCTTGCTATTGGCGAAGATCTTGATTTGAATTTAAGGTTTTTGTTAAACTGTCAGTCTATTGTTACCGATGGGGATTATATTGGGTACTATTACATAAGCAAAAGGGAAGGTTCTATAACAAATCTTTTTGACTATAAAAGGCTTTTGAAAGAACAACTTGCTGCCGGGGAACTTAGGCGTCTGGCAAAGCTGAACGGATACGAGGGAAAAGCTATCGACAGCGAAGCGCATCAACACCTTTTCAACTATCTTAACGCAAAAAACAACTTTTTCGATAAGTTAAGATGTGTTAAGTCTATATTAAACCGAGTTGCAAATAAACAGTTAATTTTAGAAAAAGCGGAAGTTTCCGTTTTGCCTATAAAGATAGCGTTAAAGTTAATTGCTAACGGTTATGTTGCTGTTGGGACGTTGGTTTTTCATATGATAGTTAATATAAAGAGAGTTTTTTAAAAGAGATTTAAAGTTTTGCGTTTTCAAGTTATACGACTTGAATTTTGTATTTAAGGAAGGATAATAACAAAAATGGTTGTAATAAAGGTATTGGGCGGACTTGGAAACCAGATGTTCGAGTATTCGCTTTTTAAGCTGTTTCAAAAAAAAGGCGTTAACGTAAAGCTCGATTTAAGGGGATGCGAAAACGATTGTAAGGGCAAGGAACAGGACAATAGATACAACAAAAGCGGGTTTATTATAAATCAAATATTCGACACCAAATGTGTTTTTGCAAACAAACGGGAGATATATTTAACGACATATTTTCCCGCCTTGTTTGGGTTAAAAAAAGGAGATTTAAGGTTTTACAATAAACTGCATACGACGGCGTATTCCGAACTGCATTTCTCGGACGACGAGATTATTGAAGGAAAACACCTTGATATTAAACATGGACATCTTTGGGGATATTGGCAACATCCTATTCACTTTGCGGAAATTATGGACGACATAAAAAGAGATTTTACCTTTATTAAACCGCTCGACGAAAAAAATGAGGATTGGGCGCAAAAGATAAGATCTAAAAACTCTGTTTCGGTTCATGTAAGACGGGGGGACTACTTAAGTTGTTCCGACCATTTTTATATACTCGGGAAAAAATACTATACTAAAGCGTTTGATATAATAAGGCAAACGCAAAAAGATGCTGAGTTTTTTGTTTTTTCGGACGATATACCATGGTGTAAGGAAAATTTAGGGTTAGAAGATGCGCACTATGTTGACGGAAACTTTGGCGATAAAAACTATATCGACATGCAACTAATGTCGCTTTGTAAACACAACATAATAGCAAACAGCACGTTTAGTCTTTGGTCGGCGCTACTAAACGATAACGACAAGAAAATTGTTGTGTCACCAAAAAACTTTTTAAAAGTGGAGCGAGACTTAATGTCAAAAGTTTTGCCAAAGCAGTTTGTTTTGATAGACAACTCCGACGAACTTGAATAAAATTTTAAAGGAAACAAAATTTATGGTTGTAATCTCAATGACCGGTGGACTCGGAAACCAGATGTTCCAGTATTGTCTTTTTAAAACATATCAAAAAAACGGCGTTAATATAAAGCTTGATGTTAGCGGTTACGGAATTGATAGCATACGGCCGTTTTCCGACGAGCGGTATAATCAAACCGGATACATGCTTGAGGATCTTTTCAACGTGAAATGTGTCTATGCTTCAAAGCTTGACCGATACTTAGCTAAAAATATGCCGTCGTCACTTTTGGGGGCAAAACAGGGAGAAATGAGGGCGTTTAATACGATTTCGACAACAAACTATAAAGAGCTTATGTTTTCAAACGAAGAGATACTGTCAAAAAAATATCAACAACTTAAACACGGACTTTTGTTTGGTTACTGGCAATATCCCGAACATTACATTGAAGTTTTAGATCAAATTAAGGAAGATTTCGCCTTCAAAAATCCGCTTGACGAAAAAAACAAACAAACGGCAGAAAAGATATCCGCGACAAACTCGGTGTCTATCCATGTGCGACGCGGAGACTATCTAAGCTATACCGACCATTTTTACAGCCTCGGCAAGAAATATTACGACGAGGCGTTGGATATAGTTAAACAAAAAAACAAAGATCTCGAGATATTTGTTTTTTCCGACGATATCACATGGTGCAAAGAGAGTTTAGGATTAAAAGACGCGCATTATGTCGACGGAAACTACGGAGATAAAAACTATATTGACATGCAACTAATGTCCCTTTGTAAACACAATATAATTGCAAACAGCACGTTTAGCCTTTGGGCGGCACTTTTAAATCGTAACCAACAAAAGACGGTTGTTTCGCCAAAGCATTATGTAAAAAAAGATTACGATCTGCTTTCAAAAACTATGCCGAAAGAATTTGTTTTGATAGACAACAGCGATAGCAGTTACAGCTAGCGAAAGGGTATTAATAATGGTTGTTATAAAGATTATGTATGGGCTTGGAAACCAGATGTTTCAATACTGTCTTTTTAAAAGTTATGAAAAAAAAGGCGTGAACGTAAGGGTTGACATAGAGGGTCACGAAAAAAATTGTATGAGCGTTTTTTCGGACGACAAATATAACAAAAACGGTTTTATGTTAGAGCGCCTGTTTAACGTAAAATGTAGATATGCCTCGTGGTTAGATGTTAAATTTGCAAGGCTTATGCCGGCTTTTGGCAAAACCAAAAAAGGGGTAATGCGTCTTTTTAACACGGTTTATACGACTAACTATGAAGAGGCGATGTTTTCAAAAGACGAGATTTTTTCCAAACAGTATCAATATTTAAAACACGGCTATCTAAAGGGCGCTTGGCAGCATATAACCCATTACGACGATGTTATCGACGAGGTTAAAAAAGATTTTACGTTTAAACTTCCTCTTGACCAAAAAAATCAAAAGATAGCGGACAATATTAAAGCTTCAAATTCGGTTGGTATCCACGTGCGACGCGGCGACTATCTTAAATATGTCGGGCTTTATTATGCGCTTGGGAAAAAATATTACAGCAAAGCTCTTGATATCATAAAAGAAAGAGAAAACAAAAAAGAACTTGAACTTTTCGTGTTTTCGGACGATATAGAGTGGTGTAAAAAAAATTTGGGTTTTGATAACGCAACGTATATCGACGGTAATTTTGGAGACAAAAACTATATCGACATGCAACTTATGTCGCTTTGCAAACATAACATAATAGCAAACAGCACGTTTAGTCTTTGGGCGGCAATTTTAAATGACAACCCAAACAAAACTGTGGTAGCGCCTGTTCATTTTATGAAGGAAGAACGCGACTTTGTTTCAAGCATGATGCCTAAAGAGTTTGTTTTAATAGATAACGAGGACGAGCCGGAATAGGCACTTGTTTGACTTTATAATAAATATACTGTTATAATACTTTGGCACAACTTAGCAACCAACAGGAAAGGTAGGGTTAGAATTTGCTCGATTACAAATTTGAAACAACGGTTACTTCAAAGGACAGTAAAAGTCCGATAAACATAAAAGAACTATTTAAATATAAAGACTTGATAGTTTTTTCAACCAAACGTAACTTTGCGGCACTTTACAAGCAAACAATATTAGGTCCCGCATGGATAGTCATAAACCCGATTATTACCACATTGATTTTTACGTTTGTTTTTGGACAACTAGCAGGGGTTTCGACCGACGGTACGCCACAGTTTTTGTTTTATATGTCGGGCAATATAATATGGAACTTTTTTTTGACAAGTTTAAACGAATCAGCCAATACTCTTCTTGGCAATGCCGGAGTTTTCGGAAAAGTTTATTTTCCAAGACTGACTGTTCCGATATCAAGGGTGTGTACAACTTTTATTAATTTTTTGGTACAACTTTTCCTTTTTGCATCGTTTTATGTCGGATTTCTCGTGATGGGGACAGAGATTTCCCCCAACATATATATCTTGTTTTTGCCGATAGTTTTGTTGCAAGTCGGTGTGCTTGCGATGGGAACAGGGCTTTTAATCTCGTCGATTACCGCAAAATATCGTGATTTGGTTTTTGTTTTTGGAGTCTTGACCCAACTTTGGATGTACGTTTCTCCGGTTGTATACCCTGTGTCGATTTTTAGCGGACTTAGCGGTGTTGCGATAAAACTTAACCCATTGTCGATGCCTATCGAGATATTCAGAAATTCATTGCTTGACTCGGGAGGCGAGATAGACTATCTTTATTGGGGCATCTCGATTATAGTAACTTTAGTAATATTTTTGTTTGGGGTTCAAAGGTTTAACAAGGTCGAGAAAAGTTTTATCGACGTTGTATAAACATCTTGTTAAAGCTTGACTTTGTGCAAGACAAGTTGGAAAGGATTATTCATATAGATGGATAAACAGATATCTCTACAGGTTAAAAACCTAACAAAAGAATATAAAATCGGAGAATACGGAAAAGGCACGCTTGCGGACGATCTTAAATCGTGGTGGGCTAGGGTTCGCAAAAAACAAGACCCAACATTAACAATTGGGCAAGACCCAAACGACATGGGTAAACGTTTTTTGGCATTAAACAACGTGTCGTTTGAAGCGTTTCATGGAGATAAAATTGGAATTATCGGTGAAAATGGAGCCGGCAAATCTACGCTTTTGAAACTTATCTGCCGAATAACTACCCCGACAGGCGGCGAGTTTGGATATGACGGACGAGTCGCAAGTATGCTTGAAGTCGGGACGGGATTTAATGCCGAAATGACAGGGCGAGAAAATATATATCTTAGCGGAACAATTCTCGGAATGACAAAAACCGAAATTGACGATAAACTTGATGAGATTATAGAGTTTTCGGAATGTAGCAAGTTTATCGACACGCCGGTTAAAAGATATTCGAGCGGAATGTTTGTTAAACTTGCGTTTTCCGTCGCGGCACATCTCGACAGCAATCTCATAATTATGGACGAGGTTTTGGCGGTAGGTGACGCAAAGTTTCAACAAAAATGTATTGCGAAGATGAACGAAATTGCAAACCAAGGCGGAAAGACAATTCTTTTTGTCAGCCATAACATGCAGTTCATAAGGCAGTTTTGCAATCGTTGTATCGTGCTTAAAAAGGGCGAAGTTTTGTATGACGGCGATGTTGACACCGGAATTAAACATTATATGGTGACGGGGAACATTGGCGGAAACTATTTTGATTTTTCCGAAACAAGAAGATATGTAAAAACCGAAGGCGGAAGAGTTCATATTATGGACTTTTACGAAAGAGAGTCGATGAATTTCTTTGTCGGCGAAAAGATTAAATTAAGGCTTGTTTGGGAACCGCTTGAAGCCGATTTAGACTTTAGATTTTCTGTCGATGTGCGCTATATAGATGGGGTTTCGACAGGTACCGCGTTTACAAACAGTCTCGAATATAAAGAGATTAACGTCAAAAATAGCTTAGAGCTTGAAATAGACACCAAAGGAATAGCGCCGGGGGCATATTATATCCACCCAAGGCTTTTGCGAAAAGACAAAAACGGCGCACCCGTATTTTGTGATGTACCGGACACCAGCATATATTTTAATATAGAAGAAAACAAAGACGACCTTAAATGGTTACACACAACGTTTGGCCATGTGAAACTCGAGGATATTAAAATAACAAAAAAACAATAGAGTGTAAAAAAATAGAGGGTGAACATAAATGTTCTTCCTCTATTTTTTCTAATCAAGACGAAGTTTTACAACATCGTCATCAAAGGCAGTAACCGTTCCAACTATAATTTGGTTTGAAGAAACGCCTTCACGATATACCTTAATCGGAAGATATTGTGTGCTGTAACCGGAAAAACTGCCGTCGGCAGATGCTCTTTCGGTTAAAACCTCAACCGTTTTCCCATCGTAACTTTTAATGATTTCGTTTCGCACAGCTTCACATCTTTCGCCCATAATCTTTGCGCGTTGTTTTTTTGTTTCTTCCGAAATCTGTCCGTCAAACTCTGCCGCAGCCGTTCCTTTTCGTTTTGAATAGGGAAAAACATGAACTTTTAAAAAGTTTTGGGACAGGGCGAAATTCAAACTTTCGTTAAATTCCTGTTCGGTTTCTCCGGGAAACCCTACTATAACATCGGTTGTAAACGTTGGGTTAAAGAAAAGCTGTTCAAGTTTTTGTTTGACAGCGACAAACTCGCTTGCCTTATATCTTCTTTTCATGCGTTTAAGCGTGTCGTCTGAACCGCTTTGTAAAGACAAATGAAACGACGGGCAGATTTTTTCCATCTTGCTTAATCGTGTTAAGATGTCGTCGGTTAAAAGATCCGGCTCAAGTGAACCCAGACGAATTCTTGAAATTCCGTCTACCATAGAAATTGTTTCTATAGCGTCCGCAAGGGTCAACCCTGTGTCCGCGCCATATCTCGAAAGGTTAATGCCCGAAACTACAACCTCTTTATAACCGCTATTTGAAAGCTTATTTGTTTGAGACGTAATATCTTCAAGCGAAAGCGACCGAACGCTACCTCTTGCATACGGAACGATACAATAAGCGCAAAATCTGTCGCAACCGTCTTGGATTTTAATAAACGCCCGTGTGTGTTTTACATGTATAGGGCTGTCGATAGTTTCAAAGCTGTCGCCTTTTGAGTGTGTCGGTATCTCTATTACGCGCTTTTTTTGTTGCAAGAATTTGTTTAAAAGATTTGGAAGCTCTTTTCTGTTTTTGTTTCCACAAATTATGTCGGCTTCCTTTATCTCGCTTGCAAGCGTTGGGTCGGCTTGTGGAAAACAACCGCTAAGTATGACTATTGTACTGGGGTTTTGAGACTTGACGCTGCGCATGAATTTTTTAACCTTGCTGTCGCCCGTTTCGGTAACTGTACACGAGTTGATAAAAACTATGTCGGCGCCTTCTTTGTTTTCGGTTGTCTCAAATCCGTGTTCCGTCAACAGCTTTATAACGGCAGAGGTTTCAAAGCTGTTTACCTTACAACCGAATGTTTGATAAAATATCTTCGTTTTTATGACCGCCCTTTCTATTGTTCTTTTGTTGTTTGTGTAAAAAAAACAATAATTTATTTTTATGAGTTTCAATACTAATTATACTTAAAATGTTTTTTAAAGACAAGCGATAAAAATTGTAAGTATAATTACACCTTGTGTGTGCATACAATTTGTTAAAAGCAGGGGGTGTTTAATTGAAAAAAACAATATCTATATTTTTAAGCGTGATACTTGCAGTTTGTATAGCTTTTATCCCATCTGTTAGAGCTATCCAACACGATATAGTTAAAACGATTGACAAGGACAGTTTCTACGAGCTCACGGGAGCACTCGACAACCCTATAAACGTCATACAAACGATGGCAGGAACAGAAGAAATCCCGGATTTCAATCTTAACAGCAAAGCCGCAATTTTGATTGATGGGGCGACGGGGGAAGTTTTATATGAATATAATTCCGACCAACAAAGGCCGATAGCTTCGATAACAAAGGTTATGACGATGATACTTGTGTCCGAAGCGCTTGAAAGCGGAAAGATTACAAAAGAATCGGTTGTGACCGCGAGCGCACACGCCGCGTGGATGGGCGGATCACAGATATGGCTTGAAGAAGGGGAACAGTTCACTGTTGATGAGCTGATGAAAGCGGTTGCTATCGGTTCAGCTAACGATGCCGCCGTTGCGCTTGCCGAGTTTGTGTCGGGGACAGAGGATGCGTTTGTTGTAGAGATGAACAAAAAAGCAAAGCTTCTAGGGATGACCGATACGACGTTTAAAAACTCGAACGGACTTGATGAAGAGGGACATATTTCGTCCGCAAGGGACGCCGCCAAGATGGCTCGCGAGCTTTTGACACATGAGTATTTAAGGGAATACACTTCGATGTGGACAGAGGAGCTTCGCGGCGGCGAAACCCAACTTGTTAATACCAACAAACTTCTTAATCAGTATGATGGGGTTACGGGGGTTAAAACAGGAACGACAAGTCTTGCGGGGGTCTGTGTTGCCGTGTCGGCGCTTAAAGACGACATGGAGCTTATTGCGGTTGTGCTTGGGGCAGACAGTTCGACGCTTAGAAATGCCGACGCGACAAAGCTTTTGGATTACGGCTTTGCAAACTATGAAATTGCAAAACTTTCGCTCGAACCAGGACTTCCCGAACACATAGACGTGGTTTTGGGGGAACAAGAGTTTGTCGAGTTTGAAGCAAAGCTACCGGCAGAACTTCTTCTCAAAAAAGGAACCAAAGACACAATTAGTTGCGAAGCGGTTTTAGTTGACAGCGTAAATGCGCCAATCGAAAAAGGAGCCCAAGTAGGGGAGATAATAGTTTTGGCGGGAGACACTGAAATTGGGCGATATCCCGTGGTTGCGATTAATGCGGTTGCGAAATTAACGTTTGAAAAAGCACTTTTAAAGCTTGTTGCACATACTGTGTCGTTTGATGTTTAAAAGACGTTGACAATATCTTTTAATATGGTATAATATCTTTAACAATTAAATAGCTATCTTTATCAAGAGTGGTGGAGGGAAAAGGCCCTGTGAAACCCGGCAACCTGTATATTGTGAAGTTTGCAAGCTTCACAAAAAAATACAAGGTGCTAAATCCTTCGGCAGTTGCCGGCAGATAAGGTTTTTTTATCGCTCGGCATATGTCGGGCGATTTTTTGTTGTATAAAAAAATATTTGAAATATTGGAGATCAAAATGAAACGTTATTACTTTACTTCAGAATCTGTGACAGAAGGACACCCCGACAAAGTGTGCGACAAAATTTCCGACGCTATACTTGATGCTTATCTTTCGGCGGATAGCAACTCTAGGGTGGCTTGTGAAACGCTTGCCAAAAGCGGAATGATCGTTGTAGCGGGAGAGATAACCTCAACGGCTAAGCCCGATATAAAAGCTATCGTTCGCGAAACGGTTCGAGAGATAGGCTATACCGACAAAGACGAGAGTTTTAACGCAGACAGTGTCGAGATTATAACCAACATTGTCAAACAATCCCCCGACATAGCAATGGGTGTTGACAGCTCGCTTGAAACAAAAGAGCAAAATAAACAACAATCTTTGGGCGCAGGCGACCAGGGAATGATGTTTGGCTACGCAAGCGAAGAGACCAAACAACTTATGCCGCTTGCAATTAGCTCGGCACACGCCGTAACCAAAAAATTGACCGAGGTTAGAAAAAACGGAACTCTTTCTTATCTTCGCCCCGACGGCAAAAGCCAAGTCACCGTTGAATATCAAGACGGTAAGCCAAAAAGAATAGATACTGTGGTTGTAAGCACCCAACATTCCGCCGACATTGATATTGAAGTTTTAAGAAAAGACATAAAAGAAAAGGTAATTGTTCCGTCGCTTCCACAAGAGATGTTAGACGATAACACAAAGTTTTTAATCAACCCAACCGGCCGCTTTGTTACGGGAGGCCCCGAAGGGGATTGTGGCCTTACGGGGCGCAAGATAATTGTCGATACCTATGGCGGAGCGGCAAGCCACGGCGGCGGAGCATTTAGCGGAAAAGATCCGACAAAAGTAGACCGTTCGGCGGCGTACATGGCGCGTTATGTTGCGAAAAATATCGTAGCGGCAAAGCTTGCTTCGCGTTGCGAAGTTCAACTTGCGTATGCAATCGGGGTTGCTTCTCCCGTGTCGGTATTTGTCGAGACATACGGAACCGAGACGGTAGAACAAACCGCTATCGAAAAAGCAGTTAAAGAGGTTTTCGACCTTACTCCGTCCGGAATAATCGAACAACTTGATTTATTAAAACCAATCTATAAGCAGCTTGCCGCTTATGGACATATAGGAAGAGAGGAACTTTCGGTTAAATTTGAACAAACAGACAAAGTAGATCAGCTTAAAAAAGCAGTTCAAGTCTAACAGAAAGACGAGAAAGCAAACAGAAAACCCCCACCAAAGGCGTCGCCTTTGGTGGGGGTTAGTTAAACCTATTTTGCGTTTGAATATGCTTTTTCTAAAGCTTCAAGGAAATTTGTTAAATTTATAGTTGTGGTTGCGGTGACATCGGTATCGGTTGGATATCCGCTTTGGTCTAGAGCCATCATCTTGACTTCTTCAACTGTTTTACCTATCATATATTGTTCAAGTCCCGCCATTTGCTCATAGTATTCTTTGCCGATTGGAGAGGCTGCCGCCATACCATAGTCGTCGCCTTGTTCAACCTTTGTCATTGTATTTGCTTCGGAAGCTATCGTTCCGTCGACATTAAACGAGTTTCTTTGTTGCGCTGTGTCGGCTGTGACTGCCACAATCTTTCCGTCGGCATCAAACGATGCCGCTATCATATAGGTGTCTATCTGAGCGGAAGCTCCGACTTCGCCGTCTGCTTCACCGATTTTTGCGGTTGTAACGGTGCCTAGTCCTGTGGTGGCCGGCATCCCGGTTGTTGCTTTCGCGTTGGCATATGCTTTTTCTAAAGCTTTAAGATGTGAGGAGACGTTTATTGTGGTTGTTGTTATAACGTCGGGGTCGGTCGGATATCCGGCTTCATCTTTTTCAAGAGCCATGACTTCGTCAACCGTTTTGCCTATCATATATTGCTCAAGTCCCGCCATTTGCTCATAGTATTCTTTGCCGATGGGGGAAGCTCCCGCCATGTTATAATCGTCGCCTTTTTCAACTTTTGTTCTAAGGTCAACTTCGTTTGTAGCCATTCCGTCAACATCAAACATTGCTTTTTGTTGTGCCACGTCTATGCTAACCGACATGATTTTTCCGTCTTGATCAAAAGAAGCAACAACCATATAGTTGTCAATTTGTGCGGAAGGTCCCGCTTCGCTTGAAGCTTCGGCGACGGTAGAACTAATTACTGTACCAAGCCCGGTCATGTAACCGCTTTCGTCTTGTTCGGGAGCCGGCTCAGTTGTGGGCTCGGGGGTGGTTTCAGTCGTTTGTTCGGGAGCAGGTTCGGAAGAACACGAAACCAAGGCAAACGCTAAAATAATTGTAATGAATAATAAGAATAATTTTTTCATTTTAATATCTTCTCCTAATTTAAGAATGATTTGACACAATTTTAACAATTAAATTTTTACATGTCAAGTCTAATTTAATTAATTTTTAAAAACAATTTTACTAATTTTTTAAAAATAGAAAACAAAACAATTTTTTAAGAAAAAACTCGATTTATTTGTTATGTTTTCTTTCATTAGTTTCCCTTGTTTTGCTTCTTTTATACACAAAATAAAACCAATAGGCGATAGCTATCGAAACCACAACGCCAAAAACAGAAGAACTGCTTTGGTTTGAAAGGGTTTTTAAAAGAGAAAATCCGCCTGTTGTTAAGAAAATCGCCATCGAAATAAAATACACCATACTGTTTTTCATGTTATATACCCCATTTTTTATATATAATTAACCGCAAAAATACAGTTTATTTTGTTTGATTTAAGATTCAGATGTTTAATAGGTATTTGTAAATGTTTTTAACTTAGTTTTTCAAACTTTGGATAGGTGCCGGAATATAGCCTTTTCGCGCAACAAATTCTTCTTGGGCAAAACCGTTAATCGGCATGATAGGTCCGCCGCCTAAGAGGCCACCGAAATTGAGTTCGTCGCCCACATCATATCCTTCAGCCGGAATTATACGAACTGCTGTTGTTTTTTGGTTAACCATTCCTATAGCGGCTTCGTCCGCAATTAATCCGGCGATAGTGTCCGCTGTTGTCTTGCCGGGAACAATAATCATGTCAAGACCGACCGAACAGACCGATGTCATAGCCTCGAGTTTTTCAAGGCAAAGCGCCCCTTCGCGAACCGCGCGCATCATTCCGCTGTCTTCGGATACCGGAATAAACGCGCCCGAAAGGCCACCGACACGTCCCGAAGCCATGACTCCGCCTTTTTTAACGGCATCGTTTAAAAGCGCAAGACAAGCGGTTGTTCCGGGAGCTCCGCAACGGGAAACGCCCATTCTTTCGATTATCTCGGCAACGCTGTCACCTTCTGCCGGGGTGGGGGCAAGCGAAAGATCAACAATTCCGAACGGCACACCAAGCATTTTTGAGGCTTGTTCCCCGACAAGTTGTCCCATTCTCGTTACTTTGAACGCTGTTTTTTTGATTATGTCGGCTATCTCGTTTATCGAGGCTTGTTTTCCCGCCCTTGCAAGCGCCGCCGCAACAACACCGGGGCCAGACACGCCTACGTTGATAACACAATCCGGCTCACCCACACCATGAAATGCACCCGCCATAAACGGGTTGTCTTCGGGGGCGTTGCAAAATACAACGAGTTTTGCACAACCAATCGATTGTCTATCCGCCGTTTTTTTTGCGGTTTCTTTTATAACACGGCTCATCATATAAACAGCATCCATGTTTATTCCGCTTTTGGTTGAACCTATGTTTATTGAAGAACAAACAAGTGCGGTTTCAGAAAGGGCTTCGGGGATTGAAGCAATAAGTTCTTTGTCTCCTGCTGAAAAACCTTTGTGTACAAGCGCGGAATATCCACCAATAAAGTTAACTCCAACTGCGTCTGCCGCTTTTTGCAAAGTCTTGGCATATTTGACGGGTTCGCCGCCCGACACACCGGCGAGTATTGCTATCGGAGTTATCGAAATTCGTTTGTTTACTATGGGAATACCATATGTTTTTTCGATAGTTTCGCCAACCGAAACAAGGTTTTTTGCCTTTTCGGTTATCTTTGCAAAGATCTTCTCACAAGAACGGTCGATGTTGCTGTCGGCACAGTCGAGAAGCGAAATGCCCATCGTTATAGTGCGAACATCAAGTCTCTCGCCTTGTATCATCTGCACCGTTTCGAGGATGTTTTTTATATCAAGCATCTTAAAAACTCCTTATATACGGTGCATGGAGTTAAAGATGTCTTCATGCATAACGTGTGCGACAAGTCCCATTTTTTGTATCTCATCGGTCATTCTGGCGGAAAATTCTGTGTACTCACACGATAGCTTGTCTATCTCGGCTATCATAACCATCGTGAAGATATCTTCCATGACGGTTTGGGTTACGTCGATAATGTTTGCTTTAACTTCGGCGCAAACTGCCGAGGCTTTCGCCAAGATGCCGACAGAGTCTTTGCCGACGATTGTAATAACTGCTTTCATACGTTAGAGTTTCCTTTGTTTTTATTTACTTAAATTTGCATACCATAGTATTATATAATATTGTTGTTTTTTTATCAATCGGGAAATGCAATTTGCGCGATAAACTCCTATAGAAAATTTAAATCAAAAATATGGCTATTTTATTACAAATTAATTTCGATTTTGTTATTTATGGGATAATATGAATGATTTTGAAAAATGTTGGCAAAAACTTGAGGGTTAACTTGTTGAAAAAATTTTGAAGTTCCCTTTGTTTTGTTGTTTCTGTGGTTGTAATATTACATTTAAATCTGTTATAATTTAAAGAACAATGTGTAAACATTGAATTTTTCTTTGTGTTAAAAAAGAGGCTTTTATGAAATTTTTTGCATACGATTCACCACTTATGAACACACTTTCAAGACTTACCGATCTTGTGGTTTTAAATGTGTTTTTTATTATATGCTGTTTGCCGATAGTCACGATAGGCGCCGCAACAACCGCCCTTTATTCGGCAATGTTTAAGCTTAAAAACGAAGAGGGTCAGCCGTATAAGCAGTTTTTTATTGCGCTTAAACGAGACTTTAAACAATCAACAATCTTTTTTGTTTTGTACGCATTTTTAATTGCGTTTATCATTTTTGATATCTATGTGGTTTTGATGATGGATGTAGGTTTCGAGATGGTGTTTTTTTCTGTCTTGGGACTTGTGGGGATTGTTGCGGTTTTCACCTCGTGTTGGTTCTATCCGCTAAACGCAAAGTTTGAAAACAAGTTTAAAACACAAGTTTTGAACTCGTTAAAAATATCACTTGCAAAGTTGCCGGTTTCTTTTTTAATGGCGTTTATTTCGCTAGCGCCGATAGTTCTTTTGCTTGTACTTCCTTTCTCGTTTTTTATACAAATATTTGTTATATGGATAATAATTGGTTTTGCGGGAACGGCGAGCATTAACTGTTCGCTTATCAACAAAACGTTCAACACTCTTTTGGGGATAGATTCAAAAGAACAACAAGAGGAATAATTTTTGCGAATTTTATAGTTTTTAGGTTGTACAAAATAATATCAAGGGGGCAACTTCGATGTATTCTAAGATCAACAGCTTTGGCTTGTTTGGACTGTCGGGATATCCCGTCACGGTCGAGACCGACACGGCAATGGGTTTACCGTCGTTTGATATTGTTGGGCTTCCCGACGCCGCTATATCCGAATCGAAAAATCGCGTTAAGTTTGCGATTAAAAACAGCGGTTTTAGTTTCCCCACAGGACGCTTGACTATTAATCTTGCGCCCGCCGACAAAAGAAAATCGGGACCTTTGTACGACCTTCCTATGTTGCTTGCGATATTACAAGCTAGCGGACAAATAGATATGCCGCTTGACGACTTTGCTTTTTTGGGGGAACTTTCGTTGAACGGAGAACTTCGCCCGATAGTCGGTGCGCTTCCCATGGCGATTGCAGCACGGGACAATAGCATTAAAAAACTTTTTTTGCCTAAACAAAACGCCAAAGAAGCTGCGGTTGCGACGGGGGTTGAGGTTTTCGGAATTGAAAGTGTTAGGCAGCTTGTATTGATACTGACTGAACAAATAAAGGTAACTCCTGAACCTACTCCGTTGTTTGAACAGACTTTTCCGTCATACGGAGTAGATTTTTCCGACGTCAAAGGCCAATTTTCCGCTCGGCGTGCGCTTGAAATTGCGGCGGCAGGGGGGCACAACATCTTGATGATAGGCCCGCCGGGAACAGGCAAAAGCATGCTTGCGAAAAGACTTCCGACAATTCTTCCGCCTCTTTCGCTTGAACAGGCGATTGAAACGACAAAGATATATTCGGTTGCCGGATACATTAACGCCGAGACCTCTCTTGTAACCGAACGGCCGTTTCGTTCCCCGCATCACACAGTTTCAAGCGCCGGGCTTTCGGGCGGCGGTTCCGTTCCGAAACCGGGCGAGGTGTCTTTAGCACACAACGGGGTATTGTTTTTGGACGAACTCCCCGAATTCCCCCGCGCGACGCTCGAGGTTTTGCGGCAACCTATCGAAGATAACGTTGTAACGATATCGCGCGCGGCGGCTTCGCTTAGCTATCCGTGTTCGATAATGCTTGCGGCGGCTATGAACCCTTGTCCTTGTGGAAATTACGGAAGCGAAACAAAAACTTGTAGTTGTGGCACAAACACGGTTGAGCGATATCTATCGAAGATTTCGGGACCGCTTCTCGACCGACTTGACCTACACGTTGAGGTAGGGTCGATAGATTACAGTTCGATATCGGATAAAACTAAATCCGAAAGCTCGGCGGCTATCAGAGAGCGCGTTATCAAAGCGCGTAATACACAAATCAAGAGATTTGAAAACACCGACATTTCGTGCAACGCAAAGATAACAAGCAAGCATATGAGCGAATTTTGTGTGTTATCAGACAAAGCGACCGAAACACTTAAACGAGTTTTCGACAACCTTTCTCTTTCGGCGAGGGCATACGACAAGATATTAAAGGTGTCAAGAACGATAGCCGACCTTTCGGGGAGCGAAATTATCGAGAACATACACATTTCGGAAGCTGTTCAATATAGGACGCTGGATAAAAAATATTGGAAAAGATAAAAAACAGAAAAATACAGGAAAGAAGGGCTCAAAGCTTGATCTTAGATGTAATTATAATCGGTGGTGGAGTGGTCGGTTGTGCTATAGCGTATGAGCTTGCAAGATACGACGTTAAAACACTTTTAATAGAGGCGGAAAACGACATCGCAACCGGGACGACAAAAGCAAACAGCGGAATTGTTCATGCAGGATACGACCCGAAACCGGGAACGTTAATGGCAAAACTCAACGTTGTTGGAGCGAACGCCATGGAGCAATATTGCAATAAATTAAATGTCCCATATAAAAAATGTGGTTCGCTTGTGTTGGCGTTTGAAAATCAAGAGATGAAAGAGCTTGAAAAACTGTACAACAGAGGGATTGAAAACAAAGTTTTTGGTCTTGAAATGTGGGACGGCGAAAAGGTAGCAAGCGAAGAACCTAACCTTGCAAAAGTAGAAGGAGCGTTATACTGCGAAAACGCCGGGGTCGTTTCTCCTTGGGAATTAGCGCTCGGTCTTGCGGAGTTTGCGGCAAAAAACGGCGTCCAGTTTTCGCTTTCAAATCCTGTTATAAGTATAAAAAAAGACGACGATATATATATCGTTACAACCGAAAAACAAAGCTTTAAGACAAAAAACATAATAAACGCAGCAGGGCTTAACTGTGAAAAGATACACAACATGGTTTTGCCTGCAAAATATAAAACATCTGCCCACAAAGGACAGTATTTTCTTTTGGATAGTTCCCAAAACGACCTTGTAAAACATGTTATCTTCCAATGTCCGAACAAACTTGGAAAAGGTATCTTGGTGTCGCCTACGGCACATGGAAATATTATAATAGGACCAGACAGCACAGAGGTTAACGGAAACGACACGTCGGTTACACGAGACGGACTTGCGTTAGTTGCAAAAGTCGCAAAAAAAAGCGTGCCTAGCCTTGATCTTTCAACTACGATACGAAATTTTGCCGGCGTGCGTTCAATTATCGATCAAGAAGATTTTTTGGTGGAACAAACATCAAATGGTTTTTTTGAAGCCGCCGGAATAAAATCTCCGGGACTTGTGTCGGCTATTGGCATAGGAAAATATATGTTAGAACTTTTAGAAAAAAGCGGTTTGGAACTTGCCAAAAAAGCGATTGTGGAGCATAGTCGAAAATATGTAGATTTTAAGCATATGTCGGCCAGTCAACGAAAAAAACTTATTGAACAAGACCCGTCGTACGGTAGAATTATCTGTCGTTGTGAAAGTGTTACCGAAGGCGAGGTCATAGATGCGCTTAACTCCCCGATAAAACCCGTTTCGCTTGACGGTATAAAACGAAGATGTGCGGCAGGTTCAGGGCGTTGTCAGGGTGGATTTTGCTCACCGCGTGTGATGGAACTTATAGCTAAACATGGCGGTGTTGGTTTAGACGACATACCGCAAGACAAAAGTGGAAGCTTTATTACGACGGGAGACACAAAAGGGGGAAGCCGAGATGTATGATTTAATTGTAATCGGCGGAGGACCCGCGGGGCTTGCGGCGGCGCTTTCGGCACATCAAAACGGCGTGAAAAAAATTCTTATAGCAGAACGTGACAACGAACTTGGCGGAATACTTAACCAATGTATCCACAACGGTTTTGGGTTACACAGATTTAAAGAGGAACTAACAGGCCCCGAATATGCGTTAAGGTATATAAAAGAGGTTGAAAAAACCAATATCGAGATAGCACTTGACACGATGGTGTTAGAGATTGATCAAGACAAGACAGTTCATGTGGTAAGTAAATTAGAAGGGTACAGAACGCTTAAAACAAAGGCGATAGTTCTTGCTATGGGATGTAGAGAGAGAACGAGGGGCGCTATTGCAATCCCCGGAACGCGTCCGTCCGGAGTTATGACGGCGGGGACGGCTCAAAGGTTTGTTAACATCGAAGGAAAGATGGTGGGCAAAAAAGTCGTGATACTGGGATCTGGGGACATAGGACTTATCATGGCGCGGAGAATGACGCTTGAGGGTGCTAAGGTTCTTGCGTGTGTCGAACTTATGCCATATTCCGGAGGGCTTACACGAAACATCGTTCAATGTCTTAACGATTACGATATACCGCTTTATCTTTCGCACACAGTGACCGAAATTTTGGGGGATAAAAGGCTTGCGGGAATAAAGGTTGCAAAGGTTGACCAAAATCTTAAACCGATAAAAGAAACAGAGTTTTCAATTGATTGTGATACGTTGTTGCTTTCGGTCGGTTTAATTCCCGAAAACGAACTTACGACAAGTCTTTCGTTGCCGCTTGACAAAGCGACAAAAGGCACATTGGTTTATGAGGATATGAGTACCCTTAAAGAGGGGATATTCGCTTGTGGAAACGTGCTTCATGTACATGATCTTGTTGATTTTGTTTCGGAAGAAAGTGAGCGAGCTGGAAAATCCGCGGC
Organism: uncultured Oscillospiraceae bacterium; assembly: GCA_964370565.1. GTDB lineage: Bacteria > Bacillota > Clostridia > Oscillospirales > Ruminococcaceae > CAYJAY01. The sequence continues at coordinate 18,630 of CAYJJR010000004.1, forward strand.
AGAGTATATTTTAGAGGATATTTCCTCAAAAGAAACAGATGTCGTTGAGGTTAAAGCCGGCGACTCGGTTGGTTATGTCGTGCCGCAGTTTTTGCGTGGGCAAAATATCGAAAAAAAGGTCGAGATGTTTTTTAGGGTAAAAAGAGTTTTTGCGAAATCTACTGTAGTTGTCACTAAAGGTGGCGAAATGATAGCGTCGTTCAAGCGCGAACACATGGCACCGGGCGAGATTGAAAAGATATCTTTGCCAAAGGTTTTGCTTGAAAAGAACGACGGCAAAGAGATTTTTGTGTCGGCGGAGGAACGGTTATGAAAGAAATAATATGTATAGTCTGTCCTAAGGGGTGTCATGTAAAAGTGTCGGACGATGCAAACGAAGTTTCGGGTTATGGTTGCGAGCGAGGAATTAACTACGCTAAAAATGAGATGACAAACCCTGTTAGAGTTGTGACCTCTACCGTTGTTATTAAAAATGCTTTATATGATAGATGTCCGGTTAAAACGAAAGGCGAGATACCAAAACAAAGAATATTCGATGTTATGGAAGCTATCGACCAAGTAAAAATAAACGCGCCTGTTGCGGTGGGTGATGTTGTTATAAAAGATGTTTTGGGACTTGGGGTAGACATAGTTTCGACGAGGGATCTTGAAAAAAAAGTTTAAAGGAGAGAATATAATTTGTCAGAGATATTTGTGCTTGTCGTTTTTTCCATTACAACGCTTAATGTTTTACTTTGGTTATTAAAAGAAGTTATCGTAAGGAGAAAAAACATCAACAAAATTAAACAACAAACAGATGAACAAGAGCAACAAACAACAAGCGAGACTGACGACAATATTTAACAAATTCGGTGTTGACTTATATTGTTACACCATTTAAAATAATGAAAGAAGTTAAAAAAATATTATATATCGGAGGACATCCTTTTGGATTTCAAACAAAAATATGAACTTTGGGTTCAAAACGTCAAAGACAAAGAACTTAAAGAACAACTCGATTTAATCGCTTCAAACGAACAAGAAATTATGCAAAGGTTTCTAAACGACATAGCGTTTGGAACGGCAGGGCTTCGCGGAATTATCGGAGCGGGTTCTTTTTACATGAACAGGTACACCGTAGGTAAAGCCACCCAAGGTTTTGCGGACTATATAAACGAATGTTATGGTGGCGGTTCGGTAGCAATTGCGTATGATAGCCGAAACAAAAGCGAATTTTTCGCAAAGCTTACCGCTTCGGTTTTTGCTCAAAACGGAATTGATGTCCATATATATTCCGAGCTTATGCCAACTCCTATGCTTTCGTTTGCGGTTAGAAAACTTAAAACGACCGCAGGGGTTATGATAACCGCTAGCCACAATCCGGCGGAATATAACGGATATAAGGCGTATGGTTCGGACGGTTGCCAGATGACGACAGAGGACGCCGACGCGGTGTTTAACAAGATTCAAAACGTTGATATCTTTAAAGACATTAAAGAGGGCGATTTTGAGACGTTTGTTAAACAAGGAAAGATAAAGTATATTCAAAAAAGCGTTATAAACGATTATTATAAAGAAGTTTTAAACTGTTCGGTGTCACACGATGCGGTTCAAAAAGCCCCAATTAAGATGACATATTCTCCGCTTAACGGAGCGGGAAACAAACCGGTTAGGCATATTCTTTCGGAAATCGGAATAAAAGATGTTGCAATAGTTAAGGAACAAGAACTTCCCGACGGAAACTTTACAACGTGTAGTTATCCAAACCCCGAAACCAAAGAAGCGTTAAAACTTGGGATTGAACTTGCACAAACCAATAAATCAGATATCATGATAGCAACCGACCCAGACGGCGATAGGGTAGGCGTTGCGGTTCGCCACCAAAGTGAATATAGGATTCTTTCGGGCAACGAGATGGGTATATTGTTGTTAAACTATATTATATCGGCGAGAACCGCCCATAAAACGATGCCGAAAAATCCAATAGCGGTTAGAAGCGTTGTTTCTTCCGCGCTTGCGGACGAGGTCGCGAAAAGCGGTGGCGTCGAGATGAAGGTTGTTTTAACAGGATTTAAGTTTATCGGCGAACAGATTCTTTTGCTTGAACAAAAAGGTGAACAACAACGTTTTATCTTGGGGTTTGAAGAAAGTTGCGGATATCTTTCAGGAAGCTATGTAAGGGATAAAGACGCGGTTTTGGCGTCGATGTTGCTTGCCGAGATGACGTGTTTTTACAAAGCGAAAAACAAAACGCTTATCGATGTTCTCGAAGGGCTTTATGAAAAGTTTGGAGCATACAAACACAGCGTGTTGAATTTTGCGTTTTCGGGGGCGTGTGCCTCGGACGACATGGCGAAAGTTATGGATAAAGCAAGAAACGAATACCCGAAAAGTTTGGTGGGCAAAAAGATAGTTGCAGTTTCGGATTATCTTAACGGATATCAACTTAACATCGAAACTAATGAAAAATCTCCTATCGATCTTCCGTCGTCCGACATCGTTAAATATACCCTTGAAAACGGCGCAGAGGCTATGATGCGTCCGTCGGGAACAGAGCCTAAGATGAAGATATATCTAACGGCAAAAGAAAAAACCGAACAACTATCAGGGAAACTTCTTGACGATATATCGGTCGAATTAAAAGAATTTTTCAATTTATAAAAAAACAGTTGCAATTATTTGCGAAATATGTTATTATGTTTTGGCATATTGACGAGCAAAAGAGGTGAAAAGAGTGAAAGAAGGCATCCATCCAAAATACGTAGATACCACAGTTACATGTGCTTGCGGAGAGGTTATCAATACCAAATCCACGCGCGAAAATATCCGTGTTGAAATTTGTTCTAAATGCCATCCGTTTTATACCGGCAAGCAAAAGCTCGTCGACACAGGCGGACGTGTAGACAGATTTAAAAAACGTTTCAACATCGACTAGTTTTCATGTTTTGGCGTTGCTTTGCAACGTCGGCAATCAATTAAAGCATGTAGGCGCGGAGTATATCCGCCCGACGACCCGAGGTTTTCGCCGATTGGAGGAGATCTCGGGTTTTAGAATTTTGTGCTTTCAAGGCATTACGATAAAAGGATGTTTTTTTATGGACTCGAGTTACAAAACGCCGTTGGGATACGGCGAAACACTGGTTATCGAAAAAAAGTCTAAGTTTATCGGTTATTGTGATAGGGTCGAAACCGAACAACAAGCGTCTGATTTTATCGCAAAGATAAAATCAAAACACAAAGACGCGACACATAATTGTAGCGCGTTTTACCTTAAAAACGGCGGAATCTCTCGTTGTTCCGACGACGGGGAACCTTCGGGAACTGCCGGAGTTCCGATACTCGAAGTTTTGCGAAAAAGCGAGACATTAAACGGTGTTATCGTGGTAACAAGATATTTCGGCGGGATTTTGCTTGGGGCGGGGGGACTTGTTCGAGCGTATTCCGAAACGGCGTCGCAGGCGCTTAAGGCGTCCGGTATATCGGTTATAAGACTTTGTTCTACTGTTGAATTTTCGGTTGACTATAACTATTATGAACGAGTGTGTCGCATTATTGAAGCGATTGGCGGAAAAACATTAAATGCGGATTTTGCTGTCGACGTAACCATTAAAGCCGTTTTCCTGTCTGAAGATGTAGAGAGGTTTACAAAAGAACTTTCGGAACTGCTTCAAAAAAAGATAGAGGATTTAAAACAAGAGCAAAGTTTTATGCCTTTTTAATAAACTATATCTAATATAAAACATATATTTTTTAAAAAATAAAAGGGTTTTTTAATTTTTTTGCTTATATAATAAGTAGGAGGTTTTTGTATGAATATAAGAGAAACAGCCGAACAATTTGAAAGAAATTCTTTAAGCGAATATGCGACTCTTTCGGAGAATTCTGTCGGAAGAGCGCGAAAAGAACAAAAATGCGATATTCGGACAGATTTCGCACGCGATAGGGATAGAATAATACATTGTAAGGCTTTTAGAAGATTAAAGCAAAAAACACAAGTTTTCCTTTCTCCCGAGGGGGATCATTTCAGGACAAGGCTTACACATACCCTTGAAGTCTCTCAGATTGCAAGAACAGTAGCGCGCGCGCTTAGACTTAACGAAGACTTAACCGAGGCTATAGCTCTAGGGCACGATTTGGGACACACCCCGTTCGGACATGCCGGAGAACGCGCTCTTGCGACGGTTTGCCCTTTGGGGTTTACACATTATGCCCAAAGTATTCGGGTGGTTGAAAAGCTTGAAAAAAATCACCAAGGTTTAAATCTCACAACAGAGACGCTTGACGGAATAGCAAACCACACAAAGGGAACTTGGCCAAAAACGCTTGAAGGGTGTGTTGTTCGACATGCCGACAGAATAGCGTTTTTAAACCACGACATAGAGGACGCGATTGAAGCGGGAGTCATATCGGAGGAAGATATCCCAAAAGAAGTTGGACAAGTTTTGGGGTTTGGAAAATCCGAGAGGATTACAACGCTTATTAAATCGTTGGTTCATAATTCAAGTAGAGAACTAAAATTTTCCGACGAGGTTCAACAGGCGTATGACGAGCTGTACCACTACATGTTTAAAAGGGTGTACTTAGATACGACAAACGCAGTTAAATCAGAGGAATATAAGGCGGTTGAGCTGGTTTCAACGCTGTATAACTATTATGTTGGAAAGATAGACAGGCTTCCGAAATACTACCAAGAGATAGCGAGACGAGAATCGCTTGAACGGGCGGCGGCAGATTATATATCGGGAATGAGCGACGGATATGCTATATATACCTTTGAAAAAAAATTCATGCCGCATAGATGGAAATATTAATTAATTCGTAATTCGTAATTCGTAATTCGTAATTCGTAATTTCGGTGCACCTTACGGTGCTATTTAAATACATTTTTTTTAATTTTCTCGTCGATTTGTGGTTAAGTTTTAGTGGCAAAGCAAGCAAAACTTTCCTCCCCTGCGACATTTTTAAAATAAACTATTCAAATAACGCCGTAAGGTGAACTTTAACTTTTAACTATACACTATTAATTATTAACTAATGAAAGGGGTGGTTTTGTTGAACTTTACGCCGGAGTTTTTACAGGAACTTCACGATAGAAACGATATAGTGGACGTTATTTCGTCGTACGTTCCGCTTAAAAAACGCGGACGAATTCATTCGGGCTTGTGTCCGTTCCACAACGAAAAAACCCCGAGTTTCACGGTGTATGAAGATACCGCCTCGTTTTATTGTTTTGGTTGCGGAACGGGCGGAGACGTTATTACATTTATCAAATTATATGAAAACCTTGATTATGTCGAGACGATAAAACAACTTGCCGAGCGCGCGTCTATGGCGCTTCCGGACGAAAAAACGTCTGAGGTGTCAAAACAAAAAGCAACAATAATCTCAGCAAACAAAAAGGCGGCTAGGTTTTTCTTTGACAGCCTTAATTCGGACAAAGGAAAACAAGCAAGGGCGTATCTTAGAAGACGCGGATTAAGCGACTCGATTATAACAAGGTTTGGTATAGGATACGCGCCCGATAGTTTCGGAGAACTTCGAGATTTTTTAAAATCTATCGGCTATTTTGAAAACGACTTGGTTTTGGCGGGGCTTTGCGCACGTGGCAAAAACAACTCGGTTTACGATTTTTTTCGCAACAGGGTTATGTTTCCGATAATCGACATAAGGGGAAACGTTGTGGCGTTTTCGGGTCGACGCATAAACGAGGAGGACAGCCCCAGAAAATATGTAAACACGGCGGAGACACTTGTTTATAAAAAGAGCGACATACTTTTTGGTATGAACATTGCGAAGTCGAACAAAGGCAGACGCATAATTTTAGCGGAAGGACAGCTTGATGCCATAGCGTTACACGAGGCCGGATTTTCCGAAGCGGTAGCCGTCCTTGGAACGTCGCTTACAGACAACCATGTCCGCCAGATATCACAGTATTCAGACCAGGTTGTTTTGGCGTATGATAACGACGCGGCGGGTATAGCCGCAACAAAAAAAGCTCTTGATAAATTTAAAGATACCGACCTTATAATTAAAGTAGTAAACATAAACCACGCAAAAGATGTCGATGAATATATAAGAAACTTCGGAAAATCTTCGTTTGAACAACTAATAAACGGTTCGGACAATTCGATTGAATATCAACTTAAAAAAGCAAAGACAGATATAGACCTAACAACGGACAGCGGAAAGTTGAGTTATATAAAAATTGTGTGTGAAATCCTTTCTAAATGCAGTTCCAAAACCGAAGTGGATCTTTATGCCGGAAAGGTTGCAGACGACATTAAGGCAGTTTCAAAATCCGCAATACTAGAACAGACCGAACAAATTAAACGCAGAAGGATATACAAAAAGAAAAAAGCCGATGAGAAAGCGTCGTCCGATGTGGCAAAGAAATTCAACATATCGCTCGGCAATATTTCACAGATTGGAAAAGTTTCTGCCGAACAGTATGTTTTGGCTCTACTCACGAAAAATCCCGAATTTTATAAAGAGGTTAAACAACATGTGACGCCACAAGATTTTGCCGAAGGGGACTACAAAGAGATTTATACCGTCATGTCACAGATATTTGACACGGAACTTTTTTTGGGGCTTTCTTCTATTACGTCAAGGCTTTCGAGCAATGCAGTTGCTACCCTTGCCGGATGTCTTGCGAAGTTCGATGGAATTAATTTCACGATAGACGACGCAAAACTTTATGCAAAAAAAATAAGCGGTTCAAAAGACAAACATGATAAAGGCGAAATTGGCGATATGTCGCCCCAACAGATTATGGAACTGTTAAAAAACAGGTAATATAAATGGTAAAAGGTTAATTGTAATATATTTAAAAATTGAGTTATTACGAAAATCGGAAAATTCAAAGTTGATAAAAAAAGAAAAAACTCGATAAACAGAGTTTTTATAAGAAAACCATATTGTTTTTAAACTTTTAGCCTTGTATATGCTTTTACATTCATCTAAAATACATATTATAATTTAAGGAGAACAACATGAGCGGCGATAAAAAATTACTTATCAAAGATCTAATCGAACAGGGAAAGAGAAAAGGAAAGGTTTCGACGAAAGATATTAACGACTTGTTAGAGGAACTTGATTTCGACGCGGAACAAGTTGACAAACTTTATGAAACGCTTGAAGGAAACAGCATAGAGATTGTTGAAGACATGGAAGCCGAAGCTGAGACTACTACAAACGAAGTAGATGTCTTGGAATATTCTATGGTGGACGGAATAGACGACCCTGTTAAGGTATACCTTAAAGAGATTGGGCGCGTTCCGCTTCTCACACCCGAAGAGGAGGTAGACCTTGCAACTCGAATGGCAAAGGGCGATGTATACGCAAGAAAACGCCTATCCGAAGCAAACTTGCGGCTTGTTGTAAGTATAGCGAAAAGATATGTTGGACGCGGCATGCAGTTTTTAGATCTTATCCAAGAGGGGAACTTGGGGCTTATCAAAGCGGTCGAAAAGTTCGACTATACCAAAGGCTTTAAGTTTTCAACCTATGCAACGTGGTGGATACGTCAGGCTATAACAAGGGCTATAGCCGATCAAGCAAGAACTATAAGAATACCTGTGCACATGGTTGAAACGATAAATAAAGTTAAAAAAGTCGGAAGTCAACTTCTTCATAAAAACGGACATGAACCTTCGGCAGAAGAGATTGCGGAAGAAATAGGAATGTCTGTCGAAAAGGTTCGCGAAATCATGCGTGTTGCGCAAGAACCCGTTTCGCTTGAAACCCCGATAGGCGAGGAAGAGGACAGCCACCTTGGCGACTTTATTCCGGACGACGACGCGCCGGTTCCTGCCGACGCAGCTATGCAAACCCTTTTGCGTGAACAGATAAAAGAGGTTATCGAAACATTAACCCCGAGGGAAGAAAAGGTTCTTCGTTTGCGTTTTGGGCTAGAGGACAACCACCCGAGGACGCTCGAAGAGGTTGGTAAAGAGTTTAAGGTTACGAGAGAGCGCATTAGACAGATTGAAGCGAAAGCTCTTCGCAAACTTCGCCACCCGAGCCGAAGCAAAAAACTTCGCGATTTTATTGATTAAAAACTTCACCTTGGGTGAAGTTCGAGGAAATGCTATTTGACTCGCGTTGCTCGTAATTTTGCACATTTGTGCAAAAACATAGCATTTCTAAATTTAAAATTTCGGCTAATATAATCTTGATATAGGTGGACGACAGATGTACATGACACAAGAAGCGGATTATGCGGTTAGAATTGTATCTTACCTTGCAGAAAAAAAAGATAAAACCGAAGCGTCTACCATAGCAAAAGAAACGGCGGTTTCCGAAAGGTTTGCGCTTAAAATTCTACGAAAACTTTGTGAAAACAAGATAGCTATGTCGTTTAAAGGGAAAAACGGCGGATACATGTTGGCGAAGGCGGCAAAAGAGATAACCCTTCGTGACGTTATCGAGACGGTGGATGGAAAATATATGTTTAATCGTTGTCTTTCGGACAACCACGATTGTTCACTTGAAGCCGTGAACTATTGTAAATTCAGAAAAGTTTACGCCGATATATCGGATACTATTTCAAAAAGACTTTCCGAGATAACGTTTGAAGATTAAAAAAGGAGCAAAAAAGATTGAACTACAGGTTTAGGTATCACATAAACGAGATAAGGTTTTCGAGTTATTCGGAGGAACCGGAATGTATCAAAGGAATACCAAAAGATGAGATAATCGATTGTTCTTTTGGAATTAACCCTTTTGGATTTTCTGAAAAAGCAAAACAAAAGATGTATGAACTTTCCAATCCGTCGTCGTTTGAACGCATAAACAACTATGGCGAACCGCTTGCGGCGACGCTTTGCGAAAATGTCGAAAAACGTTTTGGAAAAATTTGTGGATTTACAAAAGACAACGTAAGAATGTCTAGCGGTTCTATTAATGCGCTTGACAGGGTGTGTCGTTTGTTTATCGACCAAGGCACAAAGGTTTTGGGTGTGTCGCCACAGTTTGGTGATTTCGTGTGGAACTTATATTCCTATGGCGGAAAACATTGTCCTTTGCCGCTTAAAAAGGAAAACGGATATAAATTCTGTGTAGAGGAATTTTTAAAAGCTATAACGCCGGAATATTCGTTAATCTACATAGATAATCCAAACAACCCAACGGGACAGATAATACCGCTTGAAGAGATGCGTGAGATATGTCGAATTGCAAGAAAACATTTTGTGACGGTACTTGTTGACGAGGCGTATGGCGATTTTATGGAGGACAAAGAGTCGGCGATGAATCTTGTCCAAGAATACGAAAATGTTGTTGTCGTTCGTTCGTTCTCAAAAGGCTTGGGCCTTGCGGGGCTTCGTTGTGGTTTTGTTGTGGCGGACAAGAACTTTATCAAAAGCTATGATTTAATAGACATTCCTTTTTCTGTTCCAAAACTGCACTATGATATAATAACCGAGGCGCTGTTTGACACAACCTTTTTGCGCGAGTCGGTGCAAAAGATTAAACAAAGCAAAGAGATTTTTATAAATAGTCTGAAAAACATCGATGTTTGGGCAACGTCAGACACAACCCCGATAATGACGCTTTCGTCGAAAGATCCCAAAACTAATCTTTTCGAGGAATTTGCCAAACGCAAGGTGTATGTGGAACCGAGTTTTGGGTTCCCCGGAATGCCCGGTAACGCGGTAAGGCTTAGAATACCGGTCGATGTTTGTCGGCTTATCGACGCAATAGGCGACTTGAAGTAGTAATTAGAACAACTTTTTAAATGAATTTAAGCAACAAAAATCTACCATCCGCGATTAAGCAGACGGTAGATTTTTTATAACATAAACCACAAGCAAAGCGTACCCGACCTTTTAAAAGTCAAACTTGATGTTTTGCCCTATCTTGATTTTTGCTTTTTAAGGTACAATTAATGTAGATAATGTATAATAAATACATAGTTTTTAATTTGAATTTTACAGTTTGAAAAAGGAGAATATAATGCGAATTTTGCTGTGCGAAGACGACAGAAAAATTTCCAAAGCATTGGTTAAGATATTTGAGATCAACAACTATTCGGTTGACGCAGTATACGATGGAAAGGAGGCTGTGTTACACATCGAATCGCTAGAATATGACGTTGTTGTTTTGGATATTATGATGCCTAAAATGGACGGCATTGCGGTTGTTAAGCATGTGCGAGAAAAAGGCAACGCTGTGCCTATTATTATGCTCACAGCGAAATCAACCATTGACGACAAAGTAACAGGGTTGGACTTTGGCGCTAACGATTATATGACAAAGCCGTTTGACACAAAAGAGTTGTTGGCGCGCATACGTGCGTTAACACGCATGACGACGGACAGCTCGACTTTTAAACTTAAATATGGAAACGTAACTTTAAATCGAAGGACGTTTGAACTTTCAACCGAAAAAGCTTTGTTTAAACTCGCAAGCAAAGAGTTTCAGATGATGGAGATGTTGATGATTAACGAGGGCGTGCTAATTTCAACCGAGAAGTTTTTGGATAAGATTTGGGGTTATGACAGTGACGTTGAAATCAACATCGTCTGGGTATATATAGCATATCTCAGGAAAAAACTAAGCTTGTTGGGCGCAGATATAAAGATATCTGCCGTTCGTAAAACGGGATACTATTTAGAAAAAAGCTAAAACAACATTTATTAAAGTTGTTGTTAGTTTGATTAAATGTAAACTTATCAAAATTTTCGCCGTTGAGCAAATAAAGGAGTATGTTTGAAGAATGGTTAAAAGACTTCAAAAAAAATTCGTTATACTTACTGCGGTAATATCATTGATTGTTCTACTCGTTATTGTTACGTTAATTAACGTTGTAAACTATACCTCGATTATGAATAATTCTGATTATCTTCTTGAGCTTTTGGCCAAGGGCGACCTTATGTCGGCGGAAGGGTCTTTACCACCAGAGAGACTTCCGAAAGAAATCGAGTTTACAACAAGATTTTTCGTTGTGCGCTCTGATTTTGATTATGATATAGACTTTGTAGATGTAAGAAAAATAAGTAGCGTTTCGACTCAACAAGCGGTTGATTATGCAACCGCTGTCAACAGCGAGGAATTAACTTTTGGAACAATAGACAACTTTAGATTTATGAAAACACCAACTGCAAACGGATATACTTATATCTTTCTTGATATAGAGTCGGACATAATAGGATTTAACCGATATCTCTTATATTCGGCTTTGATTATGCTAGGCGCAATTATTTGTGTTGTTATATTATCATGTGTTTTTTCGAGATGGGCGATTGCGCCAATAGCGTTAGGGTATGAAAAACAAAAGAGATTTATAACCGATGTTAACCACGAGTTTAAAACACCGCTTGCGATTATAAGAGCAAATTGTGATGTTCTTGAATATAAACATGGTGAAGATGAGTGGATAGATGGGGTTAAGGTTCAAATAGACAAGCTTAACATGCTTGTGGAAAATTTAATCTCGCTTTCAAAACTTGATGAAGTTCAAGATGTCGGGATCAAATCTGACTTTTCGTTGGACGAAGCGTTGGCTGAAACGCTGGGCGAGTTTTCCTCGGCGTTACAACAGCGAAACCTTGTCGTGCAAAAGAATATAAGCAAGAATGTTTCGATAAACTCGACAGAAACCACAATTAGAAAATTGTTTTCTATTCTTATAGAAAACGCTATCAAATATTCAACCGAAAGCAGTGTTATTTCGGTTGAGCTTTTGCAAAAAGGTAACAAAAAGGTTTTTACAATCAATAATGAATGCAACGGGGTTGCACAGGGCAAACATGACAACTGGTTTGATCGTTTCTATCGAATGGATGAGTCAAGAAGCGACGATACTTCCGGTTTTGGAATTGGTTTGTCTATAGCAAAATCTATCTGCGAAAATAGCGGAGCGAAGATCTTCGCCGAAAGTAAAAATGATAACGAAATAACAATTACTGTGATTTTTTAGTTTTTTTAATGTGAGTTTAAAGTTAGACATGTATAATGAAGTTGTATAATAAAAAACATGAGGTTACTATGGCTGTTCAAACTATTTTCAAACGTCATGAGCTTAAATATACGCTTACAAACCAACAATACAGATTGCTTTGTGAGTGTATGCAAAACCATATGGTTCTTGATAACTATGGGAGACATAAAATCTCAAACATATATTTTGACACGGATGATTTCAGCATTATAAGGCATAGCATCGAAAAGCCAAAATATAAGGAAAAATTAAGGCTTAGGATCTATGGCCAACCAGACGAAAACAACGTTGGTTTTATCGAGCTTAAAAAGAAATATGACGGAGTTGTGTATAAACGAAGGTTACCCTCGACCCAAGCACAAGCGTTGTCCTATCTTTGTAACAAAACAGAACTAGAGGACTGTTCACAAATTAAAAAAGAAGTCGACTATTTTATAACGAGCCACAAACGACTTTCGCCGAGTATCTATTTATCGTATGAACGCGAGGCGTATTATTCTCCGAACGACGAGGATTTCAGAATTACATTTGACTTTAATATTAAGATGCGCGATGTCGACGTTACGCCGTATGAAAGCGAGCAAGACGTCGATGTCGTATCGGGAGACTGTGTTGTGCTTGAAGTTAAAACGGTTTGGGGTCTGCCATTTTGGTTTGTTGAATTCCTTGGAAAAAACGGTTTGTATAAAACTTCTTTTTCAAAGTACGGAACAGCGTACAACAACTTTATTTTACCCAAATATATAAAACGTTTCAGAGGTGCAGCAAATGCTTAACAGTCTTTTTTCAGGAATTTTTAACAACTCCGCATCGTTGTCAATTACGTTGTCACAGTTTTTTATCTGTATGATTTCGGCAATTGTTTTGGGCGTTTTTATGGCAAAGGTATATGCCGTTAAAACAAAATGCACCAAAGGTTTTGTGACAACGCTTGCGCTTTTACCGCTTGCGGTTTCGATGGTTATCATCATGGTTAACGGAAACATCGGCGCCGGAGTTGCGGTGGCGGGCGCGTTTAGCCTTGTTAGGTTTCGCTCTGTCCCCGGAACGGCAAAAGAGATTGGCGCAATCTTCACAGCGATGTGTACAGGGTTAACTATAGGAATGGGATATATAGGTTTTGCGTTTTTATTCTCGATAATTGCTTGTTTGTTTGCACTGTTGCTTAATATAACAAACTTTGGCGAACAAAAAATCAACAGTAGAACGCTTCACATAACTATTCCCGAAAACCTAAACTACTTTGATGTTTTTGATGATCTTTTTGAAAAATATACCGACACGGTTAATCTTATCACTTCAAAAACCACCAACATGGGAAGTATGTTTAAATTAAGCTATGAAATCGAATTAAAAAATACTGCCCATGAAAAAGAATTTATCGACGAACTTCGCACAAGAAACGGAAATTTAGAGATAATCATAACGAAACAAGAGCTTTTTGTTAACACACTTTAGGCGACGACCAAGACGGAGGGGTGTCTTTGAATAGAAAGAATAATAATAACTCAAAACAAACCGCTTCGCGCATATGGAAGATATCCGCAACAGCTTTTTTTATCTTGTATTTGGGGTTTGCAATTTTAAACCGATTTGTTATTCCGCAAAATGTTGTAGCACTTGAAGAGTTTCCGACAAAAGGAGAACAGATATATGGTGTTGAAGTAAACTATAACACATCACCGAAACAGGACGCAGACGAGTTGCAATCGACAGCAATTGAACCCGTTGTAACGGAAAATAGCTATAAAAGCGAAAATATAGATATAACAATTTCTACGATACGTGAATATGATACAGACATATATATAGCCGAGGTCAAGATATCAAACAGTAATCTGCTAAAGACCGGCCTTGCATATGGAGCATTTGGAACCAATTTAAAACAAACTACCTCGGAAATTGCACAGGATAACAATGCTATTCTTTCGATAAACGGTGATTTTTACGGTTTTCGAGATACCGGGTATGTAATGCGTAACGGACAAATCTACAGGGAAGTTGGAATGCAAGACGGCAATCAAGATCTTGTGATATTTAAAGACGGAAGCTTTGACATCATCGACGAGCAGGAAATCACGGTGGCTGAACTAGCAGAGATTGGAGCCGAACAGATATTCTCTTTTGGGCCGGGACTTTTAAGTGACGGAGAGATTATTGTTGATGAGAACAGTAAGGTTGAAAGGGAAGACCCAAGCAACCCGAGAACGGCGATAGGAATGATTGAACCAAACCATTATATATTTATGGTGGCCGATGGCAGGACAGAGCAAAGCACCGGCTTGTCGATTGTAGAGATTGCGGAGGTTCTCGATTCATACGGATGTGTAGAAGGGTATAACTTAGACGGAGGCGGTTCTGCCACGATGGTTTTTATGGGGGAGTTAGTCAATAACCCAACCACAAACGGAAAAAGCTTTAAAGAACGGAGCGTGAGCGACATTGTATACATTGGAGAATAGGCATGTTGCAAGACAGGCTGTGCGAAACTTTTATTTACGTAAAAGAGTTGTTCCGTATGTAATAGTAACGTTGAGTTGTGTTTTGGTTTCGTTTATATATTTTCAATTTTCACATGGTGTAACTTCGTTTCACATGACCTTTTTATTTATATATCCGCTTTTATTGGGAGTTGTTGTCGGATTGTTTAAAGCGATGTCGGCACACTTAAAACCACAAAGTTTTTTTGCAACACATTTTTACCATACGGGAGTTGCTGCGGTTACTCTAAGCTCGTTGTTGAGAGGGGTTTTTGAGATTGCGGGCACATCTTCGATTTATGAAAACATACTGTTTATAATAGGAATTAGCTTACTGGTGTGTAGCGCTATCTGCCTTGTTATAAACAAAACTACTAAAAATTTTCCAAACAGGAGGATATATCAATGAAATTTTATTTATTAACTTTTTTTATCGCCACTATAGTTACTTTAACCGGATGTAACGAAACATCTGTCGTCGACGAAACTAACTTTAATCAATCAACATCAGAAAAAACTGATTATGTTCAAGAGACAACCGTTTCTGACCAAGGTGTAATTCAACTTGAATATCCGACAAATGATCTTGTTGGTGACGTTGGAAACACAGTCTATGTTGAAACTCAAGAGATACTCATCACACAAAGCGGCAGATATGAATTCAGCGGCAACTATACAGAGATAGTTGTCAATGTGGATAAGAATGTCGACGAGGGGGCGGTTTATCTTGTGTTAAACAACGCCAACATCACAAATGAAACGAGCACGCCTATAAATATTATCGAGGCAAAAGACGTGGTTTTGGTGCTTGAAGGGCAAAACACGATAACCCAAGGAAGCATTACAACCACAGACACAGAATTCCCCTCCGCAGCTGTCTACTCTAGGGCGGATACCGTTATAACGGGTGGCGGCAGCTTAACAGTAACGACCGAGTATCAAGACGGAATTAACAGTCGAGACGATCTTATTATTGAGGGCGGAACGATTGTTGTAGAGGCTGTCGAAGATGGCATTGTTGGGAAAGACTTGCTTGCTATAAGCGGTTCTGATATAACGGTTAAATGTGGTAAAGACGGAATAAAATCCTCGAACGACGAGGATTTGGACAGAGGAAATATAATTATTACAAGCGGAAATTTTAACATTATTGCGCAAAACGACGCAATAAGTGCCGAGCAAATTTTGCAGATTGAGGGCGGACAATTTACTTTGTTTTCGGGCGGAGGTTATGTCGAGGTTCTCGACGAAATAACGATGGGAGAAGGCTCGGGGAACGTTGTTCAACCAAGTGACCTTCTGGAAGATAGCATGAAAGGAATTAAAGCCAACGATATTTTGATTAATGGGGGAGATTTTATAATATCCGCCTATGAAGACGCTGTTCACGCAAACAACAACGTTACCGTAAACGGTGGGGATTTCACAATAAATTCGGGAGACGATGCGTTGCATGCGGATTTTGACATGACAATAAACGATATCGACCTAACTGTTGAAAATGGATATGAAGGTATTGAAGGTTCAACAATTACAATAAACGGTGGCGAGATAAATATTAATGTGCTTGACGATGCGATAAATGCAAGCGCCGACGGTGGCTTTGTCAAGATCACCGACGGCACTATATACTTGAAATGTATGGGGGATGGAATTGATTCTAACGGGGACTTAACAGTAGAGGGCGGTGACATCGTAATTGATGTCGATGCTATACACACAAGAGGTGACGGCGACCTCGATGTAAACGGTATTTACATTATTTCGGGTGGCTCTGTGACCGATGAAGACGGAAACCCTGTTGATGCTATGACACAAGGAACACAAGGCGCACAACCAAGCGTTGGTCGACAACCCGGACAAGGCGGCGGCCAGGGCGGGGGAAACAGGCCATAAATGATGTGAGATTGCCGCCTGTGCTCGGTTATTATTTTAAGGCAAAAAAGAATTTCTTAAATTCTTTTTTGCCTTTTTGCAGTCCAAAGCCTCTTTAAACATCTTTCTTTTTGCGAGGCTTTGGAACAGGAGTTATTTTTTCTAAAATCAAAGCAACTTCTCGTGCAAGCTCTCGATTTTCAATATCTAATATGTAATGTTCTTTTGCGCCTTTGTAGGGCACGCCGGTTTCGCAATCTGATAAAACGGCGGTCGTTTGTTGTTTGATTTTAATGAAAACCGTATCGTCACATACCAAAAACACAGGCTTATCGTTTACATAAACCATATATTCGCCAAACATTTTTTTATATCGAATATCGCCGACACCGGCGATTTGTTCGCATATAAATTCTATGTAACTTATACTACTTGCCATTATTCATAGCCCCTTTTTTACTGTATTTTTATATACACCGTTCTGGTTCTAGGTCCGTCAAATTCACAAAAATAAATCGATTGCCACGTTCCTAGAATTGGTTTGTTGTTTTCAACAATCACGGTTGCCGACGACCCGACACAACTAGCTTTTAGATGTGCTGTCGAGTTACCCTCGAAATGTCTAAAATTCGGGTTGTCCGGAAACGCTTTATCAAATCCTAACAGAAGATCATTAATAACGTCGGGGTCGGCGTTTTCGTTTATCGTAATTCCCGCCGTAGTGTGCGGACAATATACAACACATATTCCGTCATTTATACCGCTTTGTTTGATAGCTTCTTTTACTTTTGAGGTAATATCGTGGAGATGTTGCTTTTGTGTGGATAAACTATATTTTTTTAACATTTTCAAACCCTATCCGATTAATTTCAATATGTTACATGTCGTTTTTAATTAGCCTTATGTCGCTTCCGACAAACGGTAAAGTCGTGTAGCAACCGACAAGCCTAGAGCTTATCTTTTCGCCGTATCTAACCGCAAACAAACTGTCGTCTAATATGTTTGTTGTAATAATTGTTGAAAGTTTTCTGTTTAATCGCGTGTTTATAATTTCGTATAAAGTGCCCGTTATAAATGCGTTGTTAAATTCGGTGCCAAGGTCGTCCAATATTAAAAGCTCGGTCGAACAAAGTTGTTTTAAGGTGTCGGTGTTGTGTCCGCGGTCGAAATATTCCTGTTCAATCTGTTTTAGAATTGTTGAAGCGCTACAATAAATACAATCGTAACCTTTTTCGATGACGCTGTTTGCGATGCTTAAAGCGAGATGGGTTTTTCCAAGACCGGCGTTTCCGAGCATCAAAAGATTTTGTGAATTTTTAAAATAAAAGTTGTCTGCAAATGCTTTGCATGTGTTTAAATTTGATTCCATTAAGCTTCTCGGGGAGATTTCGATTTGTGGGTCTATCTTTTCGGAATAATAAGAAAGCGAAAAATCTTTGAAACTGCAAAGCGAAAGAGAAGAGTTGTTTGATATTTTTTTTCTGTTGAAGCTTCCTATCAACTTTTTGTAACATGCACAGGGTTTTTGTTCAACCGCGCCCAAATCTTTGCACAAGATACAGTGGAAATGAGGCGATTTAACGCTTTTTTCTAAGTCTGTGGCATCGATAAGTTGTTGACGTTTTAAAACAAGTTTTTGTATTTCGGCTTCGGTCGATTTTTTTTCGCTTAAATTCCCAAGTACACCTAGTTTAATAGAGGTTATCCCAAGTAAAGATATCTCGCGGTTTAGCTGTTCAAGCGACGGTATCTTTTCAAGCAAGAGTTGCTTATTTTGTTCGTCGATCTCGTAGTTTCGCAAACGACGACGGTTAAGTTCGTTTTCGGCATATTGAGTTGCATTTTCAAAAATAGTCATATGTTTAATCCATCACATTATATTTGTTTTTTAACCGCTCGTTTGATCAAAGAATCTTTGTTTTGATCGACCTTTGGAACGGGGGCGGGGGCGTTAGATGGTTGTTTATTTCGTGTGTCGGCCACCGTTTTAACGCCTTTTTTGTGCCAATCCTTAAGTATTGAATTTATGTAAGCTACCGAATGTTTTTGTTCCTCGTTACAATATTTTTGAGCTTCTTCTATTATAGTAGAAGTAAACCCGAACTCTTCATACCATCTTGTAATACGCTCTTTATCTTTATATTTAAAACTGTCATGTTCAACATCTAAAATTCTTGAAACTTTGATTTCGCGGCGTTCTCGTTTTTCAAGAAGTTTTAGGTGTTTTTCCGCTTTTTCCGCACAGTTAATTCCCTCGTCTTTCCACGCTTTACAAATCTTTTCGATATAGTTAAAAAGGTTGCGTTTTGCTCTTTTTTTGCTGTACGCTATTATCATAAGCAAGACATCTACGGGAAGTTCAAACGACATATATATTGTAAACAATCGCGAAGTTTCGCTGTCCGAAATGGTTCTGCCGAGATATCTTTGAGCTTCTTGGAAAAGCTGTGAAAGTTCGGGGTTGCGAAGCAAGTTGCGCTCGACATCAAAAATAGAGTATTCTTTTTTGACCTCCTCCGTCTCGCTTGGTACGACGGTTTGTGGCTTTGTGCTTTGCTCTTGTACATCGTGGTTTGCGTATGCCAAAAATCCACAATCTGTCCAAAACTTGAGCGACTTTTCAACCTTTTCTATTGGGATATTAAGCTCTGTTGCAATTCTCGCGGGTTCGCTGTGCTTATTTAAAATCATAAACAACGCGACTTTAAGAGCCGCCGCGTCCGCTAGGCGGTAACGCTCGACTAAACTAAGCGGTAATAAAGAGGTATCTATATCGCTTGATAATGAATACAATTAAAGTTTCTCCTAAATATAATTCGATAGTTTTAATTTTAAATAAAGCTAAGGGATAAGTCAAACAAAAAACAAAAAA
Organism: uncultured Oscillospiraceae bacterium; assembly: GCA_964370565.1. Classification (GTDB taxonomy): domain Bacteria; phylum Bacillota; class Clostridia; order Oscillospirales; family Ruminococcaceae; genus CAYJAY01. The sequence goes on from CAYJJR010000004.1 coordinate 37,777, forward strand.
CAAAATCAAAATTTTTTAACAAAAGAATATAGTACAAAAAAACTGACAGGCATATAAATCCTGTCGAAGTTCTTTTTTATGTAGCATAAAATTAGTCGTTTTCCAAAAGATATGTTGCTTGTAAATCCGCAACATGAAGCTTTACCGCCAAAGGATATTTGGAGAAAGCGTTGCTAACGCTATAGCCGCCTACCTTTGCATCACTGTCAAAGCCACCCATATGCCAACGTATCGCGATAGCTTCTTCGTTTTTTAACTTAAAAAAACGTTCAATAAGGTAAACCGATTTTTCGCCGTGTCCAAACGGGAACTTGTCCTCGATTGAATAATAGGGAACTTTTTCCCAAGCGCCGGTTTGTTCGTTTTTAACGTTGCGGGTAGACTCTTTATAGAACTCGACTTTACAAAGATCGTGGAGCAACGCCGAAATAGCGATGCTTTCAAGTTTGTCTTTATTTTCCGAGATTTCTTCGTTTTTCATCATTACATCAAAAACATTGAGCGAATGTGAAACGAGACCGTATTTACATGCGCTGTGGAACTTTGTGCTTGCCGGCGCAACAAAAAAGTCGGTCGTGTCAAGCCAATCAAGAAGTTTTAAACTTCCTTCGCGTTCGATATGTTTACGAAATAATCCAATAAAGCGATCTCTATACTCTGTCACAGCCACCTCTTAAAGTTCCATTTCGTTTAAGATCTCTTTTAAAACCTTAACCTCTTCGATTGAAAGGGAAATTCCTTTGCCCATTTTTTCGTTGCCGGGAGCCCAATCTCTTATATCGTATTTGGGATCTCTACCGTTCCAACTTATTAGGTTAACCGAACGGCTCCAACCATTTGCGTTTTCAGAAAGTGTTCCGATGTTTTCAACAATATCATATGTGAATTCAGCCATTTTACAACTCCTTTTTTTTATATAAAATAGGTGACAACATGTCACAATATAAATATACTTTATCTTTGAAAAAAAAACAATAGTGTAATTAAATAAAAAACAATAAAAATTTTAAGATATTATTACTTGTTTATTATTAAATTAAATAATAATGGCAACCTACGATGAATAGACATTTAACAAAAGCTTTTTGAAAGGAATAAATTTTTATGGTTTTTGCCGTTTCGGTTATAGTTTTAAATGTGTTTTTCGTAATGTTGATTATGGTTAGGGAGATATCCAAAAGTAAAATCCCGTTTAAAGTGTCGGCTTGCTGTGTGTTTGGTGGAATAGCGTTTTTGTACGCAATGAATTTTATCGGAGAGCGTTTTGCGACAACTCTGGATATAAACTATCTGACAACAAGCACAGCGTCGTTGCTTGGTATCCCCGGAATTGTCATGATGTTTATGACGAGACTAGTCGAAATTTTGTTTATATAATATTTGTTTCAAAAATATTATGTATTTTCACATTGAATATAAAAAAAAGTAGGTCTTTAAGCCGAGTTCTGTCTTGAACGACTATCTATCTTGGCCATGCGTCGCCGCTATGGCTCATGCCACGCTTTCGGACATGCCGGGCCGGCTTAATGTCCATGTCGGTGTTGCTCCGAATAGGGTTTGCAGGGCTATTCGGTCTCCCGATAGCCGGTGAGCTCTTACCTCGCCTTTCCACCCTTACCGTTAAAAACGGCGGTATATCTCTGTTGCACTTTCCCTGAAGTCGCCTTCGGCTGCCGTTAACAGCTATTCTGCCCTGTGGAGCTCGGACTTTCCTCACGTTTATATATCAATTGATATATAAACGTGCAGTCGCTCGACCTACTTTTAAAATATTATATCATATTTTGAATAAATATTATATGAATTGATAAACATTTTTTTTTCTTTACTGGGACAATCCGTGATGTTATAATTGGTTTAGCTTTGAGGGCAAAACTGCCTGTGAAAGGAAATTTTTAAAATGTCTAAAGATGTAAAAGTGTTTCACAACTATGCAGACGAGAAAAAAGAATCTTTTTCCGAAGTTGTTGCGGAATGGAGACAGCGCGCTAAAAAAATGCATGATGAAACTTGCTATGAAACGAGAATACAGCGTTGGAGTTATTCCAACGGGCTTTATAAATATTTTGACAATCCCGGCAAAGAGATAACCGACAACAACCCTTATCTTATGTTTGTTGATCTTGACGAGTATGACAGGTTTGTTAAAAATCAACCGATACCGCTAGACCCTCCGGCGTTTAACAACAAAAACAGGCCGAATTTTTTCGGAACGTCTATGGACGAAACGTTGGACGATCCACAAGAGTATAAACATCATCTACATACGTCTTTTGAAAGAATAATGAACGAGGCAGAGGGGATTGACGTCCCTTTGGTTGCCGAAAATAAAACTTTAAATCCCGAACAGCTTAAGCAGTCGATAATTGATTTTGCGAAAAATCTTGGGTTTAAAAGCATAGGTGTAACCAAAGTGGACAGGCGATTTATAGCGGTCGAAGTTGACGACCATATCATATTTGATACGATAATTATTTTAGGATATGAAGTGCCAAAAGAGATTGTCCACAGATATCCCGAACCGAAACATGACACCGCCGCATACTTCGGATATTACAGTTGCGCAAAACATATACATACCGTTGCGGACTACATACGAAGCCAAGGTTACGATTGTCGGGCGCGTTCGTGGGAAGGTTTTATAAAATATCCCGTCCACGCAGTCAACGCCGGAATGGGAAACATGTCTACTTACGGAATTTGTCACACCCCCGAAATCGGCACAAGGCTTAAATATGCGTCAATTTTAATAGACGCCGAGTTGCCTTTGGATAAGCCGAAAGATTACAACATAGAGGAATTTTGCTCAAGATGTCGTCTTTGCCAAAAATCATGTCCCGTCGGCGCCATTCCAAAAGACGCGAAAAGATATCTTGGAACGGTTCGCCGCGTAACCGATCATATAAAATGTTTTGAATCTATGTGCACTCGAAAAGAATGTGTCGGGTGTTGGAGGGTTTGCCCGATAAGCATGATAAGCTATGACCATTGCATGACAACGTTGCCGTCATATTATTACTACAACCCAAATCGCGACGACATGCCTATCGACAAATACAGGGAAGAGGTTGAAAAATAAAGATGATTAGAACATTTAATATAATTGGAGATCTCGCCGAAAACATAACCGCCGACATAGATATAACAAAATCTCCGCTTGATATACTTGCACAACATGACATTCAAATGCGAAACAACAGCAAGATAATCGGCGTTCAAATAGGCGGAGCATTAGGGGAGATTGCTTTTGGCAAACAAATGCTTGAACCTATTGAAAATCGCCTTAATGACAGGACGGCAGACTATATCATGTTTATAGGCGAACAGTTTTGCCCTGTCGATTACCTAAGATTTTTGTCTCGATTTTTAATCCGCGAGGTAAGGATAGAGAGCGACCAAGCGAGGTATCTAAACAGCTGCATAGAAGACATAACACTTCAAGAAACAAAACACAACTCAATTGACCGACTTAAACAAGCGTTGGCGGAACTTTCAAACACCTATGCCGAAATGCGTGTAAGTGAACTTTATTACCAGATAATCGACCGTTTTGAGGAGATTATTTTGGAACATATTAACAACAAGTTTTGCAGGACAAGTATATGCAGAACATTGTTTATCGCCCAGTGTGTTAACGCGTGCCCGGCGCATGTTCATATACCGGGCTATGTCGCGTTGATGAAACAAGGCGAGGTGGAAACGGCGTATCATCTTATGCGAAAGACCAACCCTTTGTCGCTTATATGCGGAAAAATTTGCGCTAGACCCTGTGAACAACGTTGCAGAAGAAAAGAGATTGAAAACACCGTTGGGGTACGCGCATTGCAAAAATACATCTCGCTTAAAGCCTTGTCGAACGGGAATTTTTTCGAGGATAAAGCCGAGCCCAACGGCAAAACGATAGGAATAATCGGAGCCGGTCCCGCGGGACTTACGGCGGCATATTTTTTGCAAAGAACCGGATATCAAGTTGAAGTTTATGAACAACTTGAAAAAGCGGGAGGCATGCTTGCTAGCTGTGTGCCGTCATACCGAATGCCGGACGAAGATCTTGATTTGGAGATTAACTCGATAATAGCGCTGGGTGTTAAAATTAGATATGGTTGCAAAGTCGGTAAGGACATAACTGTTGACCGGCTTAAAGAAAAACACGACGCGGTTATTATAGCTATTGGCGCACAGTTTGGTCGAGAATTAAAATCTCTTTCAAGCGAAAACACCGTTACGGCTGTCGATTTTTTGAAAGATGTTCGAGTAAACGGAAAAAAAAGATGTTCCGGAAAATGTTGTGGTTTTGGGTGGGGGAGACGTTGCGATAGACTCGGCGCGAACCGCCGTAAGGCTTGGGGCAAAATCGGTCACGGTAGTTTCGCTTGAAAGCTTTGAGCAGATGCCGGCAAACTATGAAGAAAAAGATTTTGCAATTAAAGAGAACATCAAGTTTCAAGACGGATATAGCATAAAAGAATTTAAAGACCACAGCGTTTCACTTGTGAAATGTCATGACGTCACCGACCTGGACGGCAGGTTTGCACCGATTTTGTCAGACGAAGTTTCAAAAGAGATTAAAGCAGATTTTTTGATAACGGCGGTCGGACAATATACCGATTTATCTCTATTAACCGACGATATCGACACAAAAAATGGGCTAATAGCCGTTGACAAAACAAGTTTTGAAACCTCATGTAAAGGCGTGTATGCTGTTGGTGATGTTGTGAAAAACGGCATAGCGATACGTGCAATCGCAGAGGGCAAAAGCGTGGCGGAACAGGTTGACAAAGATTTAAGAGGGGTTGGGCTGTATGTAGGCGCGCCTATAGAGATACCCGAGATGCCGCTGTCTATAAAAACGTGGGACGACGAAATATGTCAAGAAAAAAACCTTTCTCCGGCGTCGTTGAAAGATAATTTTGAAGAGCTTGTCCAAGCTTATAATCAAAACGAGGCATTGTACGAGGCTAATCGTTGCATGAGATGTGACAGAAATTCGATTCAACCGTTGTGGATAAGACCAAAAAACACCTAAATACAAAAAAATGCAAAGTGGGCTATTAAGCAAGCCCACTTTATTTGTGTAATCTATGTGTCAAATGTTACAAAAATATTAATTCAAAATTAAGAAAAACGACCAAGTTGGGTAAAAAGTATTGACAATCTTGAAATTCATGTGATATACTGCCGTTAAATTCAAGTGTGCACATGCACAGTTTGCAAAGTTTGCACAGTTGGTGCGAAGGTGAACGTCTAACAGAGAGTTAGTTATAAAGTATTCGTGCAAAAACTAAAGAGCTAAGGAGCACGTATATGTCGATAACGATGAAAGAAATTGCCCGTATTGTGGGCACAAGTAGAGGAACTGTTGACAGGGTCTTTAATAACAGGGGAAATGTAAACAAAGATCTGGAAAAAAAGATACTCTCGATAGCGAAAAAATATGACTATGTGCCAAATTCAACAGCAAAGCTGTTAGTAGCCTCTCAAAAAAAAGTCAAAATAGGGGTCATCATTAATTCTATCGGAAATGTGTTTTATGATGAAGTTTTGGGCGGCATAAACAAGGCAAAACGTGAATGGAAAAACAACATCGATGTTGTAATTAAAGAGCTTAAAGGATATAACCCCGATGATCAAATTAATGCTATTTCCGAACTTTTCGATCAAGGTATTGAGGCTTTGGCGATAACGCCGGTCGACGATCAAGCGATAGCTCTTAAACTAAACGAAATTATATCTCAAGGTGTTTGGGTAACGTTTATAAATGCCGACATTGAAAAAGTTGAAAGACTTGTAATGGTCGGAGCAGACAACACTAAAATAGGACAGATTGCGGGTAACATTGCGCTTCTTCACTTAAAAGGCAGAAAAAATGTGGCGATAGTTACCGGCTCTTACAACAACTCAAGTAACAAAAAACGTGTTGCGGGTTTTGCCCAGGTTGTCAGAGAGGACAGCAATCATCAAATTGTTGATGTGATAGAAAATCACGATAATGACGAAAAATCTTATAATGTGGTTAAAAATTTGTTGGAAAACGGTCAAGTGGATTTGATTTTTTTCTGTGCCGGTGGAGTTATAGGCGGCATAAAGGCGCTTGAGGAATATAAAGGAAGCATTTCGGCAATAACCGTTGATATGAATGACAAGATAAAACAGCATTTTCAAAGCGGATTAATAATAGCTTCTATAACACAAGACCCAAAAACACAAGGGTATCTGCCGATTAAAGTGCTGGTTGAAAAAGCGGTGTTTGGCAAAGACCCTTCAAAACGAAAGATACACACCGAAAACAAAATAGTTATGAAATATTCGTATTGAATTTATTGAGCTATTGAGCTTAAATATATGAATAAACGTTTTTTATACTCGTGACTGTGCACGTGTACAGTTTATAAATTATCTTAAGTTTTTTGTAAAATGTCTTTGCAACACAGCTAATAAACTGGGGCGCGAAGATTTAATAAATGACAAAGGTTAAAGGAGATAAAAACATGAGCAGATTAGTTACTTTGACAACTTGCCAATGGGCAGACATTCCATTCGACGAAATGTGCGAATTGGCTGTTAAAATGGGATATGACGGGTTGGAACTCGCGACATGGGGAAACCACGTCGACATCGATAAAGCGTATAGCGACGACAGCTATGTTGAATATATGCTTGAAACGCTTAAAAAACACGGTCTTGTTTGTAAAGCTCTTGCAACTCACATTATCGGACAATGCGTTGGCGACGCTCCCGACCCGAGATTGAACAACTTCGCACCGGCAGAACTTGCAGACGATCCGGCGGCAATTCGGGCTTGGGGAATAAGCCAGATGAAAAAAGTTGCGGTTGTCGCAAACAAAATGGGCGTTAAAGTAGTTACCGGTTTCACAGGTTCGCCTATCTGGAAATATCTATATTCTTTCCCACAAACAACGGTAGAGATGGTGGAAGCCGGGTTTGATGAGATTGTTGAACTTTGGACGCCTATCATGGAGGTTTTTAAAGCTAACGATGTGAAATTCGCTCTTGAAGTTCACCCGGGCGAAATCGCGTTTGACTATTATTCAACTAAAAAATTACTTGAAAAATTTGCAAATTGCGAAACTTTCGGTTTAAACTTTGATCCTAGCCATTTGATTTGGCAAGGCGTGTGCCCACATCTTTTCCTTCGCGATTTCGCAAGCAGAGTGTACCATGTGCACATGAAAGACGCCGCAGTCACACTTGATGGCAGAAGCGGACTTTTGGGTTCACACATCGACTTTGGCGATTTAAGAAGAGGCTGGAACTTCCGTTCATTGGGTCATGGAGATGTTGATTTTGAATCGATAATAAGAGAACTTAACGCGATGGGTTACACAGGCCCGCTTTCGGTTGAATGGGAAGACAGTGGAATGGAAAGAGTCCACGGCGGAACAGAAGCCGCGGCTTTTGTCAGAAGAGTTGATTTTTCGCCGTCAGACGTTAAGTTTGACGAAGCTATTTCCAACTAGAGGGGTGTCAAAAAATGAGTATTATTAAATACGGCATGGTCGGCGGTCATATGAATGCGTTTATCGGCGAGGTTCACAGAAACTCAATCGGATTAAACCACGAAATACAATTGGTATCGGGAGCCTTTTCTAAAAATCCCGAACTGAATAAACAAACCGGGGACACATATCACATAGAGCCACAAAGATTGTATGACGACTATAAAGAGATGGCGAAAGCGGAAAAAGGAAAGATTGATTTTGTTGCGATATGTACCCCAAACTTTACACATTACGAGATAGCAAAAGCTTTTTTGGAAGCAGATATCAACGTTGTCTGTGAAAAACCGCTTTGCTTTGAAGTTGAACAAGCTGTCGAGCTTGAAACTCTTGCAAAACAAAAAGATCTTCTTTTCGGCGTAACCTACACATACACAGGGTATACAATGGTTAAAGTCGCAAAAGAACTTATCGCAAAAGGCGAAATAGGTAACGTTATCAACGTCAACGGTGAATATGCTCAAGAATGGCTTATTGATGAAGTCGGCAGAGACCAAAGCGACACAGCTAACCTTTCGGTTTGGAGAAAAGACCCGAAACAATCGGGAATTGCAAACTGTGTGGGCGACATCGGAACACATCTTGAAAACATGATACACTATCTAACAGGCCTTGAAATAAAACGTGTTTCGGCAGTTTTAGATAACTATGGAAACCCGCTTGATTTAAACGCAAACATGCTTGTCGAATACACAAACGGAGTTCACGGGAACTATTGGTCGAGCCAGATAGCTTGCGGACATCTTAATGGACATAAATTCAGAATTTTTGGAGACAAAGGTGCGCTTGAATGGGATCAAGAACACCCCGATCAACTTAAATTTACCAAAAAAGGTTGCCCAACTCAAATCCTTGAAAGGGGCACAGGCTATCTTGGGGTTGACGCGGCAAACTGTTCGCGAATTCCGTTCGGACATCCGGAAGGGTTGCATGTTGCTTTTGCAAACATCTATAAGAACTACGCAAACGCACTTAGAAAGAAAAAAGCAGGACTTGCCTATGATAAATATGACCTTGATTTCCCGTCGGTTTCCGAAGGTGTTTCGGGTGTTAAATTTATACATGCGGTAGTCGAAAGCTCTAAAAATGACGGCGCATGGGTTGAGATTAAATAAATCCAATCGTACAATTAATTCTTCGTAGTTAAGTTTGTTAAAACTTAATATAAAAAAATTTTGGAGGACAAAATGAAAAAATTATTAGCAGTTCTATTAGCGCTAGTATTGGCGTTCTCGCTCGTAGCTTGTTCGGCTCCGGCGACAACAGAACCCGAAGCAGAAGGCGACGAACAAGCTCCGGCAGAAAAACAAACCATCGCTATCTTGGCTCCCAACCCAACCCACGACTGGACAGGTTCGGTTGGTTTTGCAGCAGAAGCAAAAGCTGAAGAAATCAACGCAGCAGGCGTTTATGACGCAACAGTTTTAAGCAGCCCCGATTCGGCAACACAAATCAGCCAAATCGACGATATCGTTGCTAACAAACAATATGATGCAGTTGTAATCCTTCCTATGGATAACACAGTTGAAGCATCGCTTACAAACCTTGTTAACTCGGGAATTCCCGTAGTTCAATTCGACCGTTTGATAGCTTCGCTTCAAGACAGTGTTGTTGCTAACGTTATGGGCGACAACAGTGCTATCGGTTACGAAACAGCTTTAAGATTTGTTGAAAACGGCCTTGAAAAAACTGACAAAATCTTGTTGCTACAAGGCGACCTTTCTTCGGTTCCCGGCATGAGAACAGACGGATTTAAATCGGGTCTTATGGACAGCGGTTGGACAGAAGACGAAATCAACGCAGCTATTGTTGACCTAGGTTCAACAGGTTGGCAAAGATCAGAAGGCGAAAGATTGTTCACAGACTGGTTGAACGGAGCTTCTGACGAAGACATCGCTTCTACAACTTGGGTTTTCACACATGACGATCCTATAGCAATGGGTATCTTTGACGCTCTTTCCAAAACAGCTATTGAAGATGCTAAAAAAGACGCTTTCTTGGGCGCAGAGCCTAGAATCAACCTCGCTTCGTCTGCCGGCGCTGCTGAAAACTACACAGTTCTTGCAGGAAGCCACAAAGACCCGGCATACAATGAAATCTACACAAAACTTGCTGACTATTTCTCGGTTACATATTCACCGTACATGATGGAAGACGCTATCCAAGTTATGGTTGACCACCTTGACGGAAAAGCTATCGAAAAAGTTACAGTTATCCCGGCAGAAGTAGTTGATGCTTCTAACGTTGCAAACTTCACAGGATTTGGCGAAGAATAGTTTACAACAGCAAATATGTCGTTGACATATAACACTTTTTTGAAACAATAAAATTAGCGATGCTCCGAAAGATCTCTTGGAGTCATAACCTTAGGTAAAAGCAAAAAGAGATTTTTCGGAGCGAATTTTTCACATGATCATATTTCTGATTGATGACCTTAAACGATGTTGAGTTACAACGCAAAATACCTCCTGTTTCCAAGCTATCAAAATAAGTTGGGTGTGGAAATTGGTTTTAACCCATTAAAAATCGGAATTTCATGTAATTTTATATTGTTCATGGAAAATAGCTCTTTTTTGATATGTGTTTTTTTAGACTTAACATTACATCATTTTAGAGACTATTTTATTTTTTACTTGCCTTGTATCGGTAAGTTTACAAACAAATTTGTCAAGTGGAAAATCAATTGACAAAAACGTTAAAAAATTGCGAAATATTTACTGCAATCAAGAGAGGAAAAGTAATATGAACATACTGGAGATGTCCAATATTTATAAAGCATTTTTCGGTGTCAGCGTCCTCAACGGTGTTGATTTTTCTGTAAAAAAAGGCGAAGTTCACGCCCTGCTTGGGGAAAACGGCGCCGGAAAATCAACGCTTATGAACATACTAGCGGCGGTTCACACACGAGATAATGGCACGATTATGTTTGACGGACAAGAAATTCCGAACAATTCTACTATTCAGTCGGTAGAGGGTAGAGGGATTGCGTTTGTACACCAAGAGTTGAATTTATTTAACGATTTAAAAGTATATGAAAATATGTTTTTAACTAAAGAAATAACAAACAAGTTTGGTATGTTAGACAAAAAAAACATGATTGAGCAATGTGAAAAGATATTTCAAGAACTAGGTGTCGACATCGATCCTAAAGAGACAGTAGATAATTTAGAAACAAGTAAAAAACAGCTTTTAGAGATTGCAAAAGCTCTTTTTAGCAAAGTTAAATTAATCATACTTGACGAACCGACAACCTCACTTAACAATAGCGAGATTGAACTTCTGTTCAGCATTGTTAATGATTTGAAGAAAAAAGATGTTTCGTTTATATTTATATCTCATAAAATGACCGAGATATTCAGCCTGTCCGATCGCTACAGTGTGTTGCGCAACGGTGACCTTGTGGGAGTGGGCGAGATTAAAGACATAACCCCTGAAGAGATAACCAAACTGATGGTTGGTGAATCGTTCACAGAGGGCGAGTCGTACATAAAAAGAGAACTTGGCGAAACTGTGCTTGAGGTTAAAAACCTCACGGCAAAAGGTTTTAGAAATATTAATTTGACGGTTAAACGCGGCGAGATTATAGGCCTTACGGGTCTTAAAGGAGCCGGTGTTAGCAGTTTTCTAAAATGTTTATTTGGAAACAATCGAGTTGTGACAGGAACGATAGAAATTAACGGCAAACAGGTTAAGCTTGACGAGATAAAACAAGCTATGGGCGCCGGAATAGCTATGGTTGCGGCAAACCGTAAAGAAAACAGCATTATTCCGGATTTTACATTATTAGAAAACACATATATAGCAGAACAGGTTCTTTCTGCAAAAAAACAACTTATCTCAAAAAAGAATGAGATAGAAAAGTATAATAATTATAAAACTATGCTTTCGATTAAAGCAAACAGCCACGAAGACTTGATAACAAGTCTTTCGGGCGGAAACCAACAAAAGGTTATCCTTGGCAGGTGGCTTAACACACAAGCGGATATTTTGCTTCTTGACAACCCGACGCAAGGCATTGATGTTGGCGCAAAAGCAGAGATATATAAACTCATTTTAAAGTTGTCCGAGCAAGGCAAAACGGTGCTTGTAAACACTTTAGAGATTGCAGAGATTACTCAAATAGCGGATAGATGTGCTGTTTTTTATCAAGGTGAGATCAAGGTTATTCTTGACAGAAAAGACATTACCGAACAACAAGTTATGCTGTATGCGACCAACGCAATAGCGATTAGTGGGGGTAGATAATAATATGAATGCACAAAAAAACACAAACGTTGAAAAAAATTTAGACTTCAATAGTTTTAGCAAAAAAGCCGGAAGAATAGTTTCGGATTACAACTTTGTAATTATATGCTTGGCTATATTGGTGGCGTATCTAATAACCGCCGCCGGTGGAATAACATATGCAGGTGTTATGAACATCTTTAGACATTCTGCCGTGGTTGGCGTTATGGCGCTTGGCATGGGCATTGTTATCATAACAAAAGGTATCGACCTTTCGGTTGGAAGTATGCTGTCGCTGGTTGGCATTGTTTCTGTTTTGGCGTTTAATGCAACGGGCAGTATAATTTTGACGTTGTTAACCTGCCTTTTATGCGGAGCGGCTTGTGGGCTTGTTAACGGAGTTTTAATCGGAAAAGCAAAACTTCCGCCTTTTATCGTAACTTTGGCAACGATGCTTATATTCCGTTCGATGGCGCAATATACCTGTCGTGTTGTTTCGGGCACAAACCAAATAAGCTTGGACCATGCCCAAGAAGCGAGAGCGACACTGTTTAATTTCGGCAACTCGTTTTTGTTTACGATACCGATGTCGGGCATTGTGTTTGTGCTTGTTACGATTATAATGGTTATAGTAACAACCAAAACAAAGTTCGGAAAGTTAATCTATGCTGTTGGTTCAAACGAAAAAGCGGCACTCCTTGCCGGTATTAATGTAGATTTGGTTACCGTTTCGATGTATCTCATCACGGGCGTGTTGGTGGGTATCTCGGCGTTTTTATGGATAGCGATGAACGCCGCGGTTGACCCCGCAACGCTTGGAAGCTCGAACGAGATGTATGCAATTGCTGCCGTTGTTATTGGCGGAATTTCGATGAGCGGCGGAAAAGGGAAAATCCTAGGCGTTTTGTTTGGCGCAATGTCCTATTCTATTATAGACAAAATAATTACATCGCTCGGAATGGATACGCTTATCAACAACACAATTAAAGGAATAATCTTGCTACTTGCTATCTCGGTTCAAATAACTATTCCTATGATTAAAAATCAAATTGAAACTTCCAAGAGAAGAAAAGAAATTGCGGAACTTGCGATGTCGGGACTTAAAAATTCTTAGTAGTGATTACTTATTCAATAGTTACAATAAAAAATTTAAAACAAATTTTAAAGCGATCGGCAACTTATGGTTGTCGGTTGCTTTTTGTCCGGTTGGTATTTGCGACACAGTAAATGCAAGGGTAATCCTATTTTCTTTATTGATTTAAAGCTTTACTCTGCTAAAAAGTGCATAAAACAAACAACGGTAATTTTAAAAAAAATAGTATGATATACAATCTTTCTAAAATTAGAGAATTTATAGCATTTTTCGTTTGTTTTTATTTAATAAATACACTATAATAACATACAAAACTAAAAAAAATACTGTGAGGTTTAAAAGATGGAGATATTAAACAGTTATCTTGACGGAGTTTACAAAACCGTTAAAGTCAGAAACGCAAATGAAAAGGAATTTTTACAAGCGACCCATGAGGTTTTAAGCTCGCTTATTCCGGTTGTGGAAAGTGATTACAAATTTGAAAAGTTTGGCGTAATAGAAAGAATTGTCGAACCCGAAAGGTTTTTGCAGTTTAAAGTGCCTTGGGTTGACGATAGTGGAAAAGTTCAAGTTAACCGCGGTTTCCGTGTACAGTTTAACTCGGCTATTGGTCCCTATAAAGGCGGTCTTCGTTTCCACCCAACCGTCAGCGGTTCGGTTATCAAATTTTTGGGATTTGAACAAGTTTTCAAAAACAGTCTTACTTCGCTACCAATGGGTGGCGGTAAAGGCGGAAGCGATTTTGACCCAAAAGGCAAGTCAGACATGGAAGTTATGAGATTTTGCCAAAGTTTTATGACGGAACTTTGGAAATACATCGGTTCTAATACCGACATTCCGGCGGGGGATATCGGAGTTGGAGCGCGTGAAATCGGGTATATGTTCGGGCAATATAAACGCCTTCAAGGAACGTTCACAGGCGTTTTGACCGGCAAAGGTTTGACATACGGCGGAAGCCTTGCGCGTACAGAAGCTACCGGATTTGGGCTTTGCTACTATGTCGAAGAGATGCTAACTTGCATGAAGAGTGAAAGCTTTAAAGGTAAAACAGTGGTTATCTCGGGTTCGGGTAACGTTGCTATCTATGCGGCACAAAAAGCTACCGAGCTTGGCGGAAAGGTTATTGCGATGTCCGATTCAAGCGGTTACATCATCGACAAAAACGGAATTGACCTTGAAGTTGTTAAAAAGCTAAAAGAGGTTAAACGCGAGAGAATAAGTGAATATATCAACTATGTTAAAAAAGCAACTTATCAAGAAGGCTGCGCCGGAATTTGGAGCGTACCTTGCGAAGTTGCCCTTCCTTGCGCAACACAAAACGAACTTGACGAAGCTTCGGCAGCGACGCTTATCAAAAACGGAGTAGTTGCGGTTGCAGAGGGAGCAAACATGCCGTGTACGACCGAAGCGGTTGAACTTTTCCAAAAGAATGGTGTGCTGTTTGGACCGGCGAAAGCGGCAAACGCAGGAGGCGTTGCGGTTTCGGGTCTTGAAATGAGCCAAAACTCAATGCGTTATTCGTGGACATTTGAAAAGGTTGACATAAAACTTAAATCAATTATGACAAATATTTTCTATAATTCTTACAACGCTTCAAGGGATTACGGCGTAGAAGGCAACTTGGTTGACGGTGCAAACATAGCCGGTTTCTTAAAGGTTGCGGAAGCTATGATAGCACAGGGTATTTGTTTGTAGTTTATAATTACGACATCAAAAGAGATAGGCCGACAAAGAAAAAAATCAACAACAAAAAAAGTGATACAGAGACAGGGGAAACAACCGCAGAAAAATCATCTGCAAAAATTAAAAAAAACAAAAATAAGAACAAAATGCAAAATCATAGAAAAATGTTAATCAAGCTTATCTGAATTGAAAATTTTTGCGATTACCCACGGCGGTTTCACTAAAGATTAATTGTTAAATTCGTGTGGTGCTACAGAATTGAGGAAATCTCAATGAGTTATTAAAAAAAATATAGACATTGCTATTTCGGTTTGCTACAATCAACATAAAATATCTTCAAAGGGGAAATTTTTATGCAAAAAAGAAACGGCATCTGTTGCGCCGGAAACATGATTGTTGACATAACCTATCCTATCTCTACTTGGCCAAATCAAAACGAGTTGGTTCACATCACCGAGGGCATAACAAACACAATTGGTGGGGCGGCTTGTAACACGGCGCTTGACCTTGCAAGGCTAGACAGCAACCTTAAGCTTTCGGTTTCGGGGTTTGCGGGGCACGATACCGAGGGTGGCTTTATCATAGAAGAGATGTCGAAGTTTAAAAACATAGATCTTTCGATGGTTCGG
>CAYJJR010000005.1:0-47495 GCA_964370565.1 uncultured Oscillospiraceae bacterium
GAAATATCTCTTTTATTGTGGTTTGAAATATACGAGGGTCATTTCCAAAAACTTCAACAGCCTCTTGTTGTCCATAATCGGTGTTTAATACTTTTGGCCATTCAGGCCACGGGTTGGAAACCGTTCTGTCACAGGGCGGTTTTGGCATCATCTCAATTTGCGTAACCGAGTTTGCGCCGTGCCTTACACACGTTCCGACGCAATCGTTTCCTGTGTCGCCGCCGCCGAGAACGACAACATCTTTTCCTTTTGCGTCTATATAGTCATTTTGAGAAAGGTTGTTGTTTAAAAGAGACCTTGTCGTTTCGGTCAAGAAATCTACCGCGAAATATACGCCGTTTGCGTTTCTGCCGCTTGGGTTTATGTCTCGTGGTTTTTTTGCACCGCAACACAAAACCACCGCATCAAACTGTTGCGCCAATTCATCGAGTTTTAAATTCTTTCCGACATCTTTACCCGTTTCAAACGCAACCCCTTCTTGTTTCATAAGTTCCACACGCCGAGTTATAACAGATTTGTCAAGCTTCATGTTGGGAATACCGTACATCAAAAGCCCTCCTATTCTGTCCTCGCGTTCAAACACCGTCACTTTGTGCCCGCGCTTATTAAGCTTTTCGGCAACCGCAAGCCCCGAAGGCCCCGAACCGACCACGGCAATTTTTTTGTCGCTTCGCACTTTTGGGGGTAAAGGGCTAATATATCCCTTTTCAAACCCCGTTTCAACCAAAAACAATTCGTTGTCATGAACCGTCACCGCTTCACCGTCAAGGCCGTTTATACACGCCTTTTCGCAAAGCGCCGGACAAACTCTGCCTGTGAATTCGGGGAAACAGTTTGTTTTTAAAAGCCGCGCAAGACCATGTGAAAAATTTCCTTTGTATATCTCGTCGTTCCATTCGGGAATGAGGTTGTGAAGCGGACATCCCGTCACCATCCCCGAAAGCTCGATAGCGCTCGAGCAAAACGGAACACCACAGTTCATACACCTAGCCGCTTGGTTTTGCCTCTCGTTTTGGTCGTTGATATCATAAAATTCATTATAGTTTTTAATCCTTAGTTTAACGGGGATTTTTCCGTTTGCTTTTCTGTTAAACTCTAAAAATCCGGTTATCTTTCCCATAAGTCGCCTCCTATTGTTATTTAAGCAGTGACATAAACGCCTGCATTTGTGCTTGCTCGTCGGTCATCCCTTTTTGTTTAAACTCGCTTATAACGTTTAATATCTTCTGATAATCGTTTGGAACTATTTTTTTGAAATCTAAAACAAGCGTTTCAAAGTTTTCCAAAACATAGTTTGCATAGGACGACCCTGTTGCTTGCATATGTTTTTCTATAAGCCCTTTAAGCTCGTCGATATCGTGTTTGCTTGTAACCTCGTTCATCGTGACAAACTCTTTGTTCAGCTTAAGGTATAGCTCGTGTTTCAAATCAAGCACATACGCAATTCCTCCGCTCATTCCGGCGGCAAAGTTTTTGCCAACCTCTCCAAGAACAACAGCTTTTCCGCCCGTCATGTATTCAAGCCCATGGTCTCCGCAACCCTCGACAACCGCAACAGCGCCCGAATTTCTAACCATGAACCGTTCGCCCGCAATGCCGTTTATAAAGCTTTCGCCCGACGTTGCGCCATAAAAAGCGACGTTTCCGATAATGACGTTTTGTTCCGGTTTAAACATGCTTTGTTTCGGTGGTTTAACTATTATCTTTCCGCCCGAAAGCCCTTTTCCGAGATAGTCGTTTGCATCTCCCGAAAGCGTAAGCGTCAATCCTTTCGGAATAAACGCCCCGAACGATTGCCCCACACCGCCAACACAGTTGACTGTGTATGTATCCGGCTCGAGTGAATTTTGAAATTTTTCCGTTATCACAGAACCCAAAATTGTTCCAACCGTTCTGTCGGTGCTTGAAACGTTTATATCCTCTGTGTGCTTTTTGTTTTTTTGGATAGCGGCTTCAAATTTTTTCAACAAAACTTTTTCGTCGATAGTTTCGTTAAGTTTAAAATCGAACGCTTTAGAAGGTTCAAACGTCTTGCCCTGTCTGTTCGCATACTGTGCCGAAATTATCTTGCTCATGTCCACAAGTTCGGCGCGTTTTGTCGCTTTTGTATCGCGAACCTTTATAAGGTCGGTTCTGCCCGTCAGTTCATTAAGTGTGCGAACCCCGAGTTTCGCCATTATCTCGCGAAGTTCGGTTGCAATGAACACCATGAAATTTACAACATATTCCGGTTTTCCCCTAAACCTTTTGCGCAATTCTTCGTTTTGTGTCGCGACTCCGACGGGACATGTATCAAGGTTGCAAACCCTCATCATCATACACCCCATCGTGACGAGCGGAGCGGTTGCAAAACCAAACTCCTCTGCGCCCAAGATGGCGGCTATTGCAACGTCTCGCCCGCTCATCAGTTTACCGTCGGTCTCGAGAATAACGTTTTGTCTTAGTCCGTTTTGTATAAGCGTTTGGTGTGCCTCGGCAAGGCCCAGTTCCCACGGAAGCCCTGCGTCCAATATCGAACTTGTGGGCGCAGCGCCCGTTCCGCCGTCATATCCCGAAACAAGAATAACCGAAGCCCCCGCCTTTGCAACCCCCGACGCTATCGTTCCAACCCCGGCAACCGACACGAGTTTAACCGAAATCCTCGCCTTGCGATTGGCGTTTTTAAGGTCGTATATAAGTTGCGCCAAATCCTCTATCGAATAGATATCGTGATGGGGCGGTGGAGATATAAGGGTAACGCCGGGGGTAGAATGCCTTGTCTTTGCAATCCACGGATAAACCTTTTGTCCCGGAAGATGTCCGCCCTCGCCCGGTTTTGCGCCTTGCGCCATCTTTATTTGAATTTCTTTCGCGCTTAAAAGATACTCGCTTGTAACGCCAAAACGCCCGGACGCCACTTGTTTAATAGCGCTGTTTTTGTCGGTATTGTGGCGCTTTGGATCTTCTCCGCCTTCGCCGGAGTTAGATTTTCCGCCGAGTTTGTTCATAGCTATAGCCATGCATTCGTGTGCTTCTTTTGATATAGAACCATATGACATTGCGCCGGTCTTGAATTTTTTAACAATCTCGCTTACCGGTTCCACCTCTTCAAGCGGTATTTCGTTTTTAAAATCGAATTCCAAAAGACCACGCAACGTGTGAGGCTTGTTTTGGTCGTCGACAAACGCCGTGTATTCTTTAAAACGTTTATAATCGCCGTTTTTTGTCGCCTGTTGAAGCGCTATAATCGTTTGTGGATTGTACAGATGGTCTTCTTTGTCTTCGCCGCCTACAAGCTTCGTGTAACCTGCGCTGTCAAGCATTGGGTCGACGCCAAGGTCGAGAGGGTCGAACCCTTTTGAATGTCTAAAGTTAACCCCTTCCGAAATCTCTTCAAGCCCAATCCCCTCGACACGGCTTACTGTGTTAGTGAAATATTTATCTACAACTTTTTTGTTGATACCAACCGCTTCAAAAATCTGCGCCGATTGATACGACTGGATAACCGATATCCCCATCTTTGCAGACACTTTAACTATGCCGTGGATAACCGCGCTGTTATAGTCGTCGATAGCGGTATACAAATCTTTGTCGAGCATCTTTTTATCTATAAGTTCTTCTATACATTCATGTGCAAGATATGGGTGGATAGCCCGTGCGCCATATCCGAGAAGCGTCGCAAACTGGTGGACATCTCGCGGTTCCGCGCTTTCAAGTATAATCGAAACTGCCGTTCTTTTTTTGGTCTTGATTAGATATTGTTCCATTGCGGAAACCGCAAGAAGCGACGGAATTGCAACGTGATTTTGGTCCACACCTCTATCGGATAAGATTATAATGTTCGCGCCGTTTTTATACGCCTTGTCACATTTAACAAAAAGCTGTTCAAGCGCGTTTTCAAGCGACGTGTTTTTATAATATAAAAGGTCAACCTTTTTGACACAAAATCCTTTTTTGTCGATAGCGGATATCTTCGCAAGGTCGGTTGCGGTTAGTATCGGGTTGTTAATCTCTAAAACACAACAGTTTTCGGGTCTGTCTTTAAGCAGGTTTCCGTCCGAGCCGACATACACCGTCGTGTCGGTCACAATCTCTTCACGCAAGCTGTCGATAGGCGGGTTTGTAACCTGCGCAAAAAGTTGTTTGAAATATCTAAATAACGGTTGGTGTTTGTCCGAAAGCACAGCAAGCGGAATGTCGGTTCCCATAGAAGAAGTCGGTTCAATTCCGTTTTGTGCCATCGGCAAAATTACGTTTTTAACATCCTCATAGGAATACCCAAAAGCTTTATAAAGCTTATCTCGATACTGTTGTTCAAATTTTTCAATCTTTTTACTCGGAATTTGAAGTTGTTTAAGCTTAACCAAATTTCTGTCAAGCCATTCGCCGTATGGTTTTTTGTTTGCATAATAGCTCTTACATTCATCGTCGCTTATAACCTTTTTATTAACTGTGTCAACAAGCAACATCTTGCCCGGGAACAGCCGTGATTTTTCCACGATTTTACAAGGGTCGATGTCCAAAACCCCAACTTCGGACGACAAGATAAGCGTGTTATCGTCGGTTATGTAATAACGAGAGGGACGAAGGCCGTTGCGGTCGAGAACTGCGCCAAAAATATCGCCGTCCGAAAAAAGAATGGCAGCAGGGCCATCCCAAGGTTCCATCATCGTAGCGTAATAATGATAGAAATCTTTTTTTCTTCGGCTCATATAACGGTCGTTTTTAAACGGTTCGGGTATAGTCATCATAACCGCAAGCGGAAGGTCTATGCCGTTCATATACAAAAATTCAAGCGTGTTGTCAAGCATTGCGCTGTCCGAACCTTCGCCGTTTATTACAGGCACTATCCTTTCGATGTCGTCGCCAAACACATCAGAGCTCATAGTTTCCTCGCGCGCTAACATCCTGTCGGCGTTTCCACGAATGGTGTTGATTTCGCCGTTGTGGAGTATCATGCGGTTGGGGTGGCTTCGCTCCCAACTCGGGTTTGTGTTGGTTGAAAAGCGCGAATGGACCATGGCAATGGCGCTTTTATAGTTTTTATCTTTCAAATCAAGATAGAACTCCCGAAGTTGTTCCACCAAAAACATTCCTTTATAAACTATAGTACGACAGGACAAGCTAACAACATATGTATCAGAACAGCTATGTTCAAATTCTCGGCGAACTACATATAGTTTTCTGTCAAAATCAATTTCCGAAGCTGTGTCGTTTGGACGTTTTATGAAACATTGTTCGATGTGTGGCATGTTGTCCACAGCTTTTTGTCCCAAAATTTCGGAATTTGTCGAAGCTTTTCGCCAACCCAAAATCTCAACGCCGCCTTTGTTCGCTATAATCTCGAACAATTTTTTCGCTTGGTTTCGTTTTAATTTTTCGCTCGGTAAAAAGAACATGCCAACGGCATATTGTTTTTCGTTTGGAAGCAAAAACCCAAGATCCAACGATTTGAAAAAACTATGTGATATCTGAACCAGAATTCCAACTCCGTCGCCAACCTCGCCTAACGCGTCCTTTC
The DNA here is from genome assembly GCA_964370565.1 of uncultured Oscillospiraceae bacterium. Classification (GTDB taxonomy): domain Bacteria; phylum Bacillota; class Clostridia; order Oscillospirales; family Ruminococcaceae; genus CAYJAY01. Next base: position 5,501 of record CAYJJR010000005.1, read on the forward strand.
CGGCTCTGTGTTCAAGCTTTTCGACAATTTCAAGCGCGCTCGAAACGGTCGCGTGTGTCTTTTTTCCGTCTATAGAAACGACAGCCCCAATCCCACAAGCATCATGTTCAAATCTTTTTTCATAAAGTAGTTTGTTTTGCATTTCAACAATACCTTTCTTTATAGTATTTCAATAAAAAAGGGTCACATATAAAAACATTCAAACCGAATGCCCTTATATGCGACCCCATTGTCGCAAATATTAAATTTGAAGATTATTATACCACAGTTTTCGCATCACTTCAATACTTTAAAGCGTTTTTGTGTTTTGTTATAAAAATAGTGTGATAGTTATAGCAAAGTTTCAACTATCACACAACAAAAACTCTGCCGAAAGCAGAGCTTTTGTTAACTTATTGATTTGATATCGTGTTCTATTGATTATCCTGTAAAGCTTCATAATCGGTTTCGCCGGTGCTTATCTTGACAACGCTGTCGATGTCATAAACAAAGATCTTTCCGTCGCCGATGTTACCCGTGTAAAGAGCCTCTTTAATCGCAGTTATAATAGTGTCAAGCGGAATTTTCGCTATTACAATCTCGACTTTAATCTTGGGTCGAAGCGACGTTTCAACCAAAACGCCCCTATACATATTGCCTTTTTGCATTCCGTAACCCAAAACGTTTGTAACGGTCATTCCCGTTATTCCAACGTTGTCAAGGGCTGTTTTTAGTTCTTCAAATTTAGATTGATTAAACACAACCACAACTTTTTTCATAACATAATCGGGCGTAGATTGGTCGATAACCGGGATAGCCTTTGCAACTTGTGCAATTTCGGTTGTCTCTTCCGGTTGTGCTTTGAAGTTTGTTCCCATCGGAACATGAACAAAGTCGGCATAGGAATTTGCAAGGCCATGTTCTTCGATGTCAAGCCCGGCAATCTCCTCTTGTTTTGATACCCTTAAACCGATAGTATATTTAATTCCGAGGAAAACCGCTGTCATCGTTACGGCAACCCACGCAATAACCGCCAAAACTCCGATAGTTTGAACCATAAGGTAGTTGAACCCGCCGCCATACAGCGCGCCGCCTTCGAGAGCGAACACACCAACCAAAATAGTTCCAACTGCGCCGCACATGCCGTGTACGCCAACCGCTCCGACGGGGTCGTCTATCTTCAAAATCTTTTCGACAAATTCAATTCCGAATACTACCACGAACGCAGAAATAGCACCGATGAAAAATGCGCCGACGGGGGAAACTTGGTCACAACCCGCCGTTATAGCAACAAGCCCGGCTAAAGCGCCGTTTAATGTCATCGAAACATCGGGTTTTTTGTATCTAATCCACGTTATGACCATAACGATAGCCGCTGCTGCCGCCGCCGCAATGTTGGTCGTTACAAAGATGTTAGAAGCGGCTTCAATCGATCCGTCAGTCATCGAGACGGTCGAGCCACCGTTAAACCCAAACCAACAAAACCAAAGGATAAAAACCCCCAAAGCTCCAAGCGTTAAACTATGCCCCGGAATGGCTTTTGCTTTTCCGCTTTTGGAGTATTTTCCGATACGAGGGCCCAAAATCTTCGCGCCGACAATCGCGGCAACGCCGCCTACCATGTGAACCGCTGTTGAACCTGCGAAATCGTGGAACCCAAGTTGCGAAAGCCAACCGCCGCCCCAAATCCAATGTCCCGAAATCGGGTATACAAAAGCGCTTAGTGCAACGCTGTATATACAGTAGGACGAAAATTTTGTTCTTTCCGCCATCGCTCCCGAAACGATGGTTGCCGCCGTGGCACAAAACACCGTTTGAAATATAACGAAAGCGGAGGACGGGATAGAACTGCTGTAGTCGCCTTGTATAAAGAGATCAATCCCACCCACAAAAGCGCCGTCACCGGCGAACATTAGCCCAAAGCCAATTAGCCAAAAGAATAAAGAACCAAGCGAAAAATCCATTAGATTTTTCATTATAATGTTACCTGCGTTTTTTGCACGGGTAAACCCCGTTTCAACCATTGCAAAACCGGCCTGCATAAAGAAAACAAGCGCCGCGGCAAGCAATGTCCAGATTGTGTCTACTGCTGAAAACATAATTTTTTTCTCCTTTTTATTGAAAATAAAAAGGTGTACTCGAAAAAATCAAGTACACCCCATTGTGTAGTGCTAGTTGACGCTGTAGAGAAGTTCTCCATACGTCGGAAGACCCCAATGTCTTTTTGGTATTATAGTTTCAAGCTCGTCTACCATAAGTCGCGTTTCTGTCATCAACGCAAAAACCGTGTTTCGATAGAACTTAGCAAGTTCAAGGCAATCTTCGATACCTTTTGTTTTTATCAAAGCGCTTTCTAGTTTTTCAACGTTTTGATAAATTTCCTTTGAAAGTCTCGAACAGTTTTCAACCAAAGTTTGTTCTAAACTACTGTCGATGTTAAATGCCGATTTGTTTGATATAATTTTCAAAAGCTCGTTTTGGAAGCTAAGCGAAAAACCCAGAATTTGTTTTGAAATAATCTCAACAAAGGCAAGCGCTTCGATGTGAACCGTTTTTTGATAGCTTTCAACTAAAATTTCATATCGTGCGTGGACTTCGCTTTCGGTAAAGATTCCGTGTTTGGTAAACAACTCGACATTTTTCGGTTTAATGTAAACGGGCAAAGCCTCGACGGCGGTTTTAAGGTTTAACAGTCCGCGTTTTTCGGCTTCTTCCACCCATTCGTCGCTGTAGTTGTTGCCGTTAAAGATAATCTGTTTGTTTTCACGAATCGTCTTGCGCACAAGTTTCGCTAGTTGTTCATTAAAGTTTTCTGCGTTTTCAAGGCTATTTGCAAACTCGCTGAGAACCTCTGCAACTATCGTGTTAAGAACGATGTTAGGGCCCGAAATCGAAAACGTAGAACCTAACATTCTAAACTCAAACTTGTTTCCCGTGAACGCAAAAGGCGAAGTTCTGTTTCGGTCGGTCGAATCTTTCGGGAAATGTGGCAATACACTAGCGCCAAGTTCCATCTCTTCCTTTTTCGCGCCGCTATACTGTTCTTTGTTTTCAAGTGCTTCTAAAATCTCGGTTAGCTCGTCACCCAAAAACATCGACACGATGGCAGGCGGAGCTTCGTTTGCCCCAAGTCTGTGGTCGTTTCCGGCGTTTGCAACCGAAAGACGAAGCAAGTCTTGGTGGTCGTTAACCGCTTTGATAACCGCAACCAAAAACAAAATGAACTGTGCATTTTCGTGTGGGGTTTCGCCCGGTTCAAGCAGGTTTGTTCCTGTGTCGGTTGAAAGCGCCCAGTTGTTGTGTTTACCCGAACCGTTTACTCCGGCAAACGGTTTTTCGTGTAAAAGGCAAGCGAGGTTGTGCCTGTCTGCTATAACCTTCATAAGTTCCATTGTAAGCTGATTGTGGTCGGTTGCTATGTTTGCGGTAGTGAAGATAGCCGCAAGTTCATGTTGAGCCGGCGCTACTTCGTTGTGTTTCGTCTTTGCCATGACTCCCATCTTCCAAAGCTCATGGTCAAGTTCTTTCATAAACGCCGCAACTCGTGGTTTAATCGTTCCGAAATAATGGTCGTCAAGTTCTTGGCCTTTTGGCGGTTTTGCGCCAAACAGCGTTCTTCCGCAATACATCAAATCGGGACGTTTTAAAAACATCTCTTTGTCGATTAGAAAATACTCCTGTTCAGGGCCTACCGTTGAGTTAACCCTTTTTGCAGTTGTGTTTCCAAAAAGACGAAGTATTCTTAAAGCTTGAGTGTTGATAGCCTCCATCGAACGTAAAAGCGGCGTTTTCTTGTCGAGCGATTCGCCCGAGTAGGAGCAAAACGCAGTCGGTATACAAAGGGTGTCGTCTTTTATAAATGCATATGACGTTGTGTCCCAAACGGTGTAGCCCCTTGCTTCAAACGTGCTTCTTATGCCTCCGCTTGGAAACGACGAAGCGTCCGGTTCGCCTCGAACGAGTTCTTTGCCCGAAAACTCCATGATGATTTTTCCGTTGCCAACGGGCGAGATAAAACTGTCATGTTTTTCGGCGGTTATCCCTGTCATAGGTTGGAACCAATGGGTAAAATGTGTAACACCTTTTTCGGTTGCCCAATCTTTCATGGCGGTTGCGACGACGTTCGCCACGTCTATGTCAAGATGACGGCCGAGTTCGATAGTCTTTTTAAGTGCTTTATAGATATCTTTCGGAAGCCGTTCTCTCATAGCCTCGTCGCCAAAAACAAGGCTTCCGAACAGGTTTGTTATATTGTTCATTTGTTTATCAGACCATTCTTATTATTTTTTTATTGTTGTCGTTGATTTATTATTGTTCCCATATAGGATTTTTCAAAACCCATTTGCCATAGCTGTCTTTTTCAAACAGATCTTTATTGTATAATGTATCGAGAATAGCGTAAAACTCTCTTTCGGAATATCCACAGAATTCACAGAAATCTCTGACACAAAGCACATCGAGTTCGCCGTCTTTTTCTTTGATAATCTCGATAGCTTGCTCACGTGTCAACATGCCATAGCGGACAAACCTTGAACCGTAATCGGTTCCGGCGGCGTGGCCGAATTTCGGATATTTAAGCCAGCTATGAACAAGATACGCACGGCTGTCTATTTGGTCGAAGTTTTCATAGTGGTGGGTTCTGTCCCATTCATGGGTTAGGTCGTGGAACCCTCTCGATTTTGCGAACTGATAGTTTTTATAGCTGTTCCACGGTAGGAAATAACTCATGTAGATTGGATCAAGTTTTTGCATTTCTTCAATAGTCGGAGCAATGGTAAGCGAAAGATCTTTTTCGGTTACGCCGTTACCTAGCAGTTCCTCCATTGGCATTCCAACAGCAACGCCGTTTTCGATTTGACCTTTTGCCGAATATGTTTCTTCGTCCTCGTTTCCGCCATATTCAAAACTTACGTTTTCGCCATAGCAAAGCATAGGAACGTTGAATTTAAGCGCCATGTGTAACGGGAATGTGTATATAAGACGGTCGACATACCATGTCGGTTTTCCGTATTTTTCAAAGAATTTACGCATCAAAACTTTTTGAACTTTGATGTTGGGTTTACAACTTATTATTGTACATCCAAATTCTTCGCTTATGTTTTTGATGTTGTGTATTCCGGCATCGGTCATCGGGAAGTTGTCTTCGACGGTGAACAATATCGGGTTCATGCCCATAACTTCTTTAAGCATGTAAACTTGGAAATGGCTATCCTTTCCGCCAGAAACCGCAACCGCACAGTCGTATCCGCCAGGACCGTTGCAACCTCTGTATTTATCACAAAGTTTTTCAAACTCTTTAAACCTTGCGTCCCAGTCAACATTTTTGCGTCCTTCAAAGTGGGTGCAAGCGCTGCAAACTCCGTCTTTGTCAAACGATATACCCGGGCGAGTGTCGGGCATTGCGCATTTTGTACAGTATTTCATAATTGTTATTTCTCCATTCTCAAATTAAATTCATAAAAAAAGACAAAGACGCCATGAACAGTTATTGTTCACAACGTCTTTGTTGTTTATGTCGTGTATTCTATCACATGAATTTGACTTTGTCAACAAATATTTTGCAAAAAGTTTGGTTATATTTTTTTGGTTTAATCGTTGTTGACAATCCTTTAAATATGCTATACAATTAAAGCGAGAACAATGGCGTTCATCATTTATTGGTTGCAATTTTTTTTTGCAATTGTGATTGATGGACGTTTTTTATTTTATTTTTTTCGAAAGGAAAGAGCATTATTATGAACAACAAAGAAATAATTGAATTTATCGAGGAAAACGACGTTAAGTTTATACGTCTGTCGTTTTGCAATCCTTTTGGTGAACAAAAAAATATTTCGATAATGTCAGATGAACTTGAAGACGCTTTTAAAAACGGGATTTCTTTCGACGCTTCCGCAATAAAGGGTTTTTCCGAGGTGGACAAAAGCGACCTTTTGTTGTTTCCCGACCCCGAAACGCTGGCTCTTTTGCCGTGGCGACCAAACGTCAATTCGGTTTTACGGTTCTATTGTGATATAAAAAAAACCGACAATACCGTCTTTGAAAGCGACAGCAGGCATATATTAAAAAAAGCCATTCAGAAATTACATGAACTGGGGTTTGATTGTAAGTTTGGGACGGAATGTGAATTTTATCTATTTAAAACGGACGACGACGGAAATCCGACGACCGAAACGCTTGACAAAGGCGGATATCTCGACGTTGCTCCGCTTGATAAAGGGGAAAACGTTCGTCGTGAAATCTGCCTTTGCCTTGAGGAGATGGGGCTTAATCCCGAACGTTCCCACCACGAACAAGGCCCCGGACAAAACGAGATTGATTTTAAGTTCAGCGATGTGTTAACGGCTGCGGACAATTTTTTGACGTTTAAATCGGTCGTTAAAGCGACGGCATCGAGAAACGGGTTGTTTGCGTCGTTTATGCCAAAACCTTTTCTTGATAAAAGCGGAAACGGAATGCACACCAATATATCGCTATACAAAGACGGCGTTAACCTTTTTTGTGATAAAACAAGCAAAAACTATCGTTATACTGAAAATTTCATAGCGGGAATTTTGGAAAAGATAACCGATATTACGCTGTTTTTAAACCCGAATAACAATTCATATGAAAGACTCGGCCAGTTTGAAGCTCCGAAATATATCTCGTGGTCGCGCGAAAACCGTTCACAACTAATAAGAATACCGTTTGCTTCGGACGACAAACAACGTTTTGAACTTCGCTCGCCCGACCCGTCGATTAATCCGTATCTTGCGTTTGCGCTTATAATATACGCCGGAATCTACGGTATCGAAAATAACCTTTCGCTTACATCGTCCACAGACGAGAACCTTTTTAAAGCAGAAAAAGACATCGTACAAAGTCTTAATCAACTACCGCAAAGTTTAAGCGAAGCAATAAACATAACCCAAAACAGCGAGTTTATAAAACAACATATAAACGGCGAGTTGTTGCAAAAGATAATTGAAATAAAAACCGAGGAATCTTTACAGTATATTAACGCAAAAGGAAAAGCAGATTATTATATCAATACGTATTTTGAAAGACTTTAAGTGAAAGGTGGTAGTTTTTTTTGGAAACGGCTTTGATAGTTTCATATACCGAAAGCTTAAACGAAAATCTTACAAACATTTTGAAAAATATCTCGTGCAAAAAAATAACCACCGTTAAAACGTGTGGTGAAGCAAGACGATTGTCTAACGAAAAGGACTTTGATCTTTATATAATAAACAGCCCTGTTAACAACGTTTCGGGCGAAGACCTTGCAATTGACCTTGTACAAAATGATGTAAGCCAAGTTATCTTTTTGGTTAAAAACGATATATACGATTATACATCAAACGTGCTTGAGAACTATGGGATTATAACGGTTCCTAAACCGATTAACAAAAACATGTTTATTTTATCTTTAAAGCTTTCTAAGGCTACGTTTTCGAGAATGAAAAACATGCAAAAAAAGGCAACAAAGCTTAGCCAAAAATTGGACGATATACGCATTGTTACAAGGGCAAAATGTCTTTTGATATCTCACCTTAACATGAACGAGGAACAAGCACATAAACATATTGAAAAAAAGGCTATGGATTTGCGAAAAAGCAAACGAGAAGTAGCGGAAAATATACTTAAAGTTTACGAAAACTAGAAAGTTATAATACTTTTTAAAAAACGAAACATTCTATGGCGCTCGTTTGGTGCGAGTTTGAAACACTGTGAAAGGGATAAAAAAAGACGATGAAAAAATTTATATTTGTGACGGGTGGTGTCGTGTCGGGGCTTGGCAAAGGGATAACGGCGGCGGCTCTCGGAAGACTTTTGAAAGAACGAGGGTATAAAGTTTCGGCGCAAAAGCTCGACCCATATATAAACGTCGACCCCGGAACTATGAGTCCTTTGCAACATGGCGAAGTTTTTGTGACCGAAGACGGCGCGGAAACCGATCTAGATCTTGGGCATTATGAGCGGTTTATAGACGAAAACTTAAATAGATATTCCAACCTCACGTCGGGAAAAGTTTATTATAACGTTATAAACAAAGAACGAAACGGGGGGTATCTCGGACAGACGGTACAAGTTATTCCGCATATAACAGACGAGATAAAAAAATTCATATATAAAAGCGCCGAAAAAAGCGGGGCGGATATTCTTATAACCGAAATCGGCGGAACGACAGGCGACATCGAAAGTCAACCATTTTTAGAAGCTATTCGCCAAATTTCGCTTGAACAAGGACAGGAAAACTGTCTGTTTATTCATGTTGTGTTGGTTCCATATCTTAAAGGTTCAAACGAACACAAATCTAAGCCGGCGCAACATTCCGTTAAGGAACTTCGAGGGATTGGTTTGTCTCCAAACATTATTATTGCTCGTTCTGACGAGCCGTTGAACGACAACATTAAAAACAAAATTTCGCTTTTTTGCAACGTCAAAACCGATTGTGTTATAGAGAACTTAACGGTTGAACATCTGTATGAAGCTCCGATTATGTTATGCGAAAACAAGCTTGACATGATAGCTTGTCGAGAGCTTAAACTCGACCCTCGATTTATCAACCTTGAACAATGGCGCAAGATGGTCGACAAGGCGAAAAACGCCGACAAAACTGTCGAGATTGCTGTTGTTGGAAAATATGTTGAACTTAAAGATGCATATCTTTCGATTATCGAAAGCTTGAACCACGCCGGAGCACATCACGGGGCTAACGTCGAGATAAGGTGGATTGAATGTAACGATCAAGAAAGCGACAAGGTTGAAACTATGCTTAAAGGCGTTTGCGGGATATTGATCCCGGGAGGGTTTGGCCATCGCGGAATAGAATATAAAATCGCGGCGACAAGATACGCAAGGGAAAATAATCTTCCGTTTTTCGGAATTTGTCTTGGAATGCAAATTGCTATGATTGAGTTTGCGCGAAACGTTTTGGGACTTGAAGGGGCGTCTTCAAGCGAATTTGACCAAGACACAAAACACAACGTTATTGATATCATGGAACACCAAAAAAACATAACAAAAAAGGGCGGAACTATGCGTCTTGGCGCATATCCTTGCGTTATAAAGCCAAAGACAAAGCTTTTTGATGTATATCGCGAACAGGAAATTTCCGAACGACATCGACATCGCTATGAAGTCAACAACGATTACAGAGAACTTTTTGAAGCAAACGGCATGACGATAAGCGGAACGTCTCCCGATGGTTTTTTGGTAGAGGCTGTTGAACTAGCTTCAAACGATTTTTTTGTAGCGGTTCAGTTCCACCCGGAATTTAAAAGCAGACCAAACAAACCCCATCCGCTTTTTTGCAGTTTTGTGAAAAACTCTATCGACCACAGATGAAAAAATACAGTTGCCGAAAATCTCGTTGATGTTTTACCTAACTAATTTTGGCTGGTTATTTATTTGGTTATGTTTGGGTGTGGACAATGGCGTTGATTAACTTTTTAGATATCTCCCTCACCAACGGTGTTGCCTCCGGCGGGGGATATATCTAAATCAACTCTGCTTTGCCACTTCCTTATGTTTTAAAAGCTTGATATAAATGTTTAGACAGTTATTATCTCTTGGTGTTGTAATATTTTTGCTCACTTGTTTGCTCTCTCCATTTCCAGCAAAAATTCTTTCATTGAAAGGCCGCCGGCATAGCCGACAAGTTTTCCCGATGATCCGATAACTCTGTGGCAAGGCACAATCACGGTGACAGGATTTTTGTTGTTAGCCATACCAATGGCACGGCTTGCCTTTTCGTTGCCTATTGCTTTAGCAATGTCTTTATAGCTTCTTGTTTCGCCATAGGGAATGTCGCACAACGCGTTCCACACCTTCTTTTGGAAGTCGGTTCCGTTTAATTTGTACGGTATATCAAAGTTTTTTCTTTTCCCGTCAAGATATTCGATAAGTTGATTATATGCTTTTTCGGTAAACTCGTTTTTCATACCGAAATCTGTGATATCATCATCAAATATTTTTTTGAAAAAAGTGATATAACCGTTTGAATATTCCATTTTGAAATAGCCAACCTTTGTTTCATATATTGAGAAACTAGTCATGTTTTTGTTCTTTTCGATATGCCGCCGGCGACATATTCGCCCTTTCTTTTTTGAATTTGTTTTTCCTTAACTTTATTGTACAACATTTTTCAAAAAATTTCTTCCTGTTTTATAACGAGTAATTCGTGAATAGATTTTTTTTGTTGTGCTGTAAAGTAAGACAAAACTAAACTACCCTAACAACGTCATGAGGTGACATCAATGATCGTTGTGGGTAGATTAATTTCTATGTACTAATGACATATAGTCATTTAACACAAGCTATTTTGAAAGCGAAATCAAAAACAAAGCTCCGTCGGTTACGTTGCTTGCTTCAAGTGTTCCGCCAAGCTGCTCTATGGCGGATTTAGCTATCGAAAGCCCAAGCCCATATTTTCCGCCTTCTCCTTTGTAAAAACGCTCGAAGACATGTTCAAGGTCTTGTTCGGATATACCGACGCCGTCGTCCTTTATCGAGATTTCAACGATGTTGTTGTTTTGTCCAACCGTCAACAAAACGGTTTTGTTAGCGTATCTTAATCCGTTGGACAGTATGTTAACAACTGCTTGTCTTAACAGTTCGGGGGACAAATCTAAAAACAGGCTGGTTTGTTTAAAATTCACAACTATCTCTTTTTGTTGTTTTAACGCAACCCCGTTAAAAGATTTTACAATGTCCTCTAAAAATTCCACAATGTCGACGCGTTCTGTTGGGAGAGTTACGTCAAAATTATCTATCTTTTCAAGCGTCAACAACTTGTCCACAAGTTCTTTTAGCCTTGCGGTTTCGGTCATTATAACGTCTAAGCCCGTTTCATTTGTAAAAACGCCTTGAACCATTCCCTCGGCGTATCCGCCAATGTTCATAAGCGGTGTGCGAAGTTCGTGCGAGGCGTTGTGTAAAAATGACTTTTGCGCTTTGTCATAGTGGTATATCCTGCTGCTCATAGCGTTAATTTCACGCGAGAGCTGTTGTAATTCATCGCTGTCTTGTGCTTCGTCTATGCTTAAAAGCTCATTTGTTTTCATTTTTTTAACAATGCCTGTTATATCTTGAATAGGGTTTGCAATTCCTTTTGCAAGCCTGTTTGACACAAAGATGAATATTAGTAGAACGACAAGAGAAATCAAAATTAATATAATATTGATAGTTTCGACAAATCCCTCTACAAAAAAGCCAACCGAAACATAAATAACTTTATCGCCGTTTAAGAGGCTCTGATCCTGTATTTGCATGGCGTTATAGTACTGCCCTGCGTGATAAAAAGAAACAATTTCGCCGGGAGACACGGTTTCTATGTTTTGAATAGCCAACTGTGCCGCCTGTTCGGAGAGTCTGTTTTTCCCCGGCATGTCGGTAGCTGTGTATTGGTTTTCGCTGTCTACAATTATGACATAGATGTTGTCGTTGGTTACCATGAGGTCGAACAATGGTGGGTGTTTGCCACCATTTCCACCATTTCCGCCATTTCCGCCGATCACACCGTTCACACCGTTCACACCATTGCCGCCGTTTCCGCCGTCAATTCTGTAACTGTCATCGGAAAAATATCCTGAATATTTGATGTTGTTCTCGATTCGTCTAACCGACTTTAAAAGTTCGTTTTCCGCCTGTGCATAAGAATAGAAAGTTACCGTTATATTAAACAATCCAATAATAATAACTTGCATTATAACAGTTAGTATAATATATGGTCTCGTAATCTTTTGTTTAATCGAGCTCATCTTGCGTTTCGGCCTCCAGTTTAAACCCAAATCCCCAAACCGTTGTTATCCTAACAGTAGTTGAAACAAGTTTTTTTCTTAATCGTTTTAAAACATCATCGGTTGCCCTTGTGTCCGGTTCGCCGTCAAACTTCCAGACATTTTTAAGAAGTTCTTCTCTTGACACTGCACGCGCCGAGTTGTTAAACATATACGCAAGAAGGTCAAACTCGGTCGGCGTGAACTCGAGTGTTTTATCACTTTGATACGCTGTTCTCATGTCAGTGTTAAGTACAATATCGCCAAAACCTAAAACAGCGGGTGAAGCGACCATATGTTCAAGTTCTATTCGGCGGAAAATTGCCTTAACTCTTGCCACAAGCTCCATTGGTGAAAAGGGTTTGACGAGGTAGTCGTCGCCACCCATCGTTATTCCGGTAACTCTGTCAAGCTCGCTGTCGCGCGCCGAGACTATTATAATTGGGACGTTGTGTATCTGCCGTATAGCGTTGCATATAGTAAGTCCGTCGCGTCCCGGCATCATGATATCCAAGATAACAAGATCACATGGATTTTTTACAAACTCAACCAACAACTCATCGCCCGTCTTAAATGCAAACGTCGTATATCCTTCTTTGGCGAGAAAACCGGTTATTATATCCCTTGTGTTTTGTTCATCGTCCGCTACGTAGATTGTTTTGTTCATCTTGTCACCTCTTTTTTAGATGCTTTAACCACTTTGGTTTGTCAACATAGGCTGTTTGCGCCACGCGACAGGTTAATAGATTAATTATATAACTTTTTTAAGCGTCGTCAACTGTGTTATTTGGCTTATGTTTCCGTCAACTATTTTAACAACGCGTTCGGCGTGTTCCGCTATCTTGCTGTCATGGGTAATCATGACTATTGTGTGTCCGGCGGCGTGAAGTTTTTTAAACAGTTTCATAACCTCATCGCCCGTCTTTTGGTCAAGCGCCCCTGTCGGTTCGTCCGCAAGAAGTATCGACGGTTCACCGACAAGAGCCCTTGCAATCGCAACACGTTGCTGTTGTCCTCCCGAAAGCTCAGAAGGGCGATGTTTAAGGCGCTCTTCAAGCCCCAACATTTTAATGGCGGGCAAAGCAATCTCCACTGCTTTTTTATGTGGAATTCCCCGCGCCAACAATGGCATAATTATATTTTGTTCGGCATTATATGTTGGGATGAGTTGATATCTTTGAAAGATAAACCCAATTTTTTCGTTGCGTATCTTGGTCAAAGCCTCCCCCTTTTTATTGTGAACCGGCACTCCATCGAGAAAATATATCCCCTCGTTGCATACGTCCATGCAACCTATTATGTTCATAAGAGTGGATTTTCCGCTTCCCGAAGGACCTAGTATAGAGACAAATTCCCCCTCGTTAACAGAAAAATCTATAGATTTTAAAACGGTTAGTTGTTCGCCTCCCGTTAAATATCTTTTAACTATTCCTTGCATTGAAATCATAAATATCGACCAACTTTCTTAAAAAGCAATGGTAGGTTTGTGATGGTTTGAAAAAATACTAATCCCTCGTTAAAAGACCAATAAAAATCTTTGTTAAAAGTTTTATATTAAAGTTGTGAACTTGCCGTCTTATATCTTTTTTATTAGAGATTAGTATAAATATTTAAAAGTTTAACCTAAAATGTTTATCGATAAAACATTGTCTTCGTCGTCCGTTCTAATAGATATATACATATCTTCCGTTATCTGTGAAAACGTCATCTCGGTTCCGAATTGGGTTACGGGTGTTGTGACCGGAATGCTGTAACTTTTGATTTCGTCTGTTAGCGTTACTACTTCGGAATAATCGATAGAAGACTGTTCGCCGCTCATTCCGCCTCCGGTCATTCCTCTGCCCGTGCCGCCGCCTTCCTGTGTTCCCTCGGGGCGTTCACCGCCGCCTTCTGTCATTCCCTCGGGGCGTTCACCGCCGCCTTCCGCCATTCCCTCGGGGCGTTCACCGCCGCCTTCCTGTGTTCCCTCGGGGCGTTCGCCATCACCCTGTGGCATTCCTTCGGAAAGCTCTCCGCCTTGGAAACCTCCCTCGGAACCTCCTCCTCCCGACATGCCGTTTTCCATCTCGCCGACATTAATGGTCAGTTCGTTGCCAATAATCTCGGTTACAAGCCCTATTGTTTGTTGTCCCTCAGGTTGTCTGTTGCCCTCGGATTGGTTACCGCCCTCGGGTCTTTCAGAGTCTGCGTTGTTTTGAGAAACAGTTTCGACCGCCGGTTGTGAGGTTTCAGTTTCGCTTGAACAGGAGGTTAAGACCCCTGCAAGAATAATTGTTAAAATTAAGATTAATATTTTTTTCATTGTGTTTTCTCCTAAAAGTGTTTTTATATTTAATTTTTATTTTAAAACAAAGATTTTATTCATTGTTTAACGCTTCTATAGGTATAAGGTTAGAGGCTTTAAAAGCAGGGTAAAAGCCGAACACCGTGCCTGTTATCATGGCGAACAAAAACGCAAGTACAATCGACGGAACGGTCATTACTACCGTCATGTCGGTGTATTCCATAAGAGGCATTATGGCGAAACTCAAAGCTACGCCGACAGAGCCACCCAAAAAACCAATCATTGCGGCTTCGGTCAAAAACAAAAGTAAAATATCACGTTTTTTTGTGCCGAGAGATTTCAAAATGCCTATCTCTTTTGTACGTTCTTTAACTGACACGAAAAGCACGTTCATAATTCCAATTCCGCCAACAATAAAAACAATCACCGCAACTGCCAAAAGCAAAATCGAAAGGGTGGTTGCCGACTGCATAGCGGCGTCCATCGTAGCTCCCGCATCCTCTATGGTGTATGTGCCGTCCGGGTTGGATTGTGCCAATACAAGCTCAATGTTTTGGATTATCGTCGAAACGGCGTTGACGTCGATTGCAAGCACTGATATCTGTGGTGAGGTGTTGCGTTCGAGAAGATATTTATCCGCAGTTGAGTATGGCATGAAAATGCTGTCATCCGGGTTAACCCCCGAAACAACTGTGCCCATTTGAGCTAAAACTCCGTTTACGACATACGTTCTTCCGTCTATTTCAAGTTTGCTGTCGTATGCGTATTGCGCAGAACCGAAGATTTCAAGAGCCGTGTTATACCCTAAAATTACACAGCGTGTTTCGTTTTGCTCGTCGCTTTCGGTTATAAAAGAACCTATAATAGGGGAAAGGTTAGATATTGAGGCATATTCGCTCGTAGTTCCAACGATATCAAACGTTAAAGCTTCTTCAAGGTCTGCCCCTAAAACATCACTTTCGACCGTTGCAAAGATAGCCCCTGTCGTTATATCGGGTACAAAAAATAATATATCTTGAAGGCTTTCCTCGCTTAGCAACATCGTATTTTCAGTTGGAAGAGCCACAGCGCCTCCGCCGGAGTTGCCGCCACCACGCCCCGAAGAGCCACCACCCGAAGAACCACCGCCCCCCGAGGGCATTCCGCCCCCCATTGACATTCCGCCACCGGGCATCATGCTAGATGAGCCACCGGACGACACCGTTATTGTTCCGGCATTAAGTGTTTTAAACTGTTCGGCGACATCTTGTTGTCCCCCCTCGCCGATAGCTATTACCAATACTATAGTTGCTGCACCAACTATAATTCCGAGAGATGTCAAAAAAACTTTAAATTTGTTTTGCTTTATATTTATCAAAACAAGCCGCAGTATCTCACTAAACCGCATTGTGTTTCACCGCACCTTCATCGAGTTTAAATGCTCTTTTTTTGATAAATTTTGAATAACTTATGTTCTCTCGACCGGTAAAAGATATCGACGAAGGTAGAAACATCGAAAAATCAGTGGCTTCGCCAACACTGCTCACTGCAATAAACCATTTAATATTCCATTGGTTTTTGTTAGTGTTCAGTAATATATTGTAAAGGCTAAACATATTATTAAACCGCATTAGCCGTCACCGCGCTTTCTATTAAGACTATGTCACCCTCGGAAAGTCCATATGTTATCTCGACATCAAAGCCGTCGGAAAAACCTGTTTGCACCTCAACAAGTTGCACGTTGCCGTCGTTGTCATACATGTTTACATATTGTTTTCCGTCGTGCAGAATTATACATTTGTTAGACACAACAAGGACATCTTCAACCTGTTTTTCAACAAACGTTATGTCGGCAGTCATGCCTTGATATATTACAATGTCTTGATACTCGGACATGTCGCAAACAATCCCGACGGTATAGTTAACCGAACTTTGCATACCGGAAGCAGGCGTTATCGATATACTGTCAACTTTTGATTTAATAACTACATCGTCATATGCGTCAAACACGATGTTGACCGCCATGTCAATTGATATGTCCGCTATGTCTTCTTGCGGAATGCTTACATAGACGTTAATAACCTTGCTGTCCGCAATTGTAACTATGTCGGAGTTTGCGTTTAGCGTTTGCCCTGTTTCGGCCACCGTCATGACGTATCCCGAAACGGGGGAGACAATGGTTCCGTCGACCGTCATTTCTTCAAGAAGTTCAAGTTCTTGCTTTAGTTCGTTAAACGATTGCTCGGACTGTGAAACGCCATTGTTTATAAGTGCGACGGTGTTTTCATATGTCGCAAGCGCTTGGTTAAAGTCGTTTATGTTTCCGTTATAATCTGATTGAATTTCGATAGTTTTTATCTCCATCGTGGCGCTATAGTTATCGCGTTCGATATATTTACTTGAAAGATCCGCTTCGTCTTGAACATATTCCGCAATAGTCTTTTCATACTGTGTCGAAGCGGCGTCAAGTTCATTTTTTTTGGTGGCAAGGTCCGGATCCAGTATGGTAGTTATAAGATCGTTAAGATCGACTTCGGTAGCGTATACGGTGCCGTTATATGTGTATGGCGTTATCACGCCTGTTGTTGCATAATCTGCTAAAAGTTCCTCAACTTCGGTTTTAGCAAGGGCAATTGCGTCATATTCAGCTTGAAAGGTGTTGCGTATTTGCGCTTCGCTGTCCGCTTGGGCAAAAAGCACGGGAAGGCTTGCTTCAAGCGCGGTTATCTCGGAAACTATCTTGTCATATTCCGTTTGAAGTTCCGATACGCTGATGTTATACAATGTCCCGGCGTTGTTGCCGTTTGAGATATCGCTGTTGTATTGTTGCTCGGCGGCAAGTTTTTCTGTGGTCGAGTTTAAGCGGTCTTGTTCAAGTTTAAGCCACGCTTGGTCATACGCTAGTTTTGTATCTGTGTAAAGCTCGTCATAGGTAGACGGGTCGATAGTTGCAATTGGGTCGCCCTCGTTTACATAGTGCCCGGGTTTTACACCAATTTCGACTATCTCGGTTTGAAATGAAAACGAAACTTCTGTGGCTTCAAGCGTTGCGCTCCCCATTTCTGTTACTCCAACAACTATGTCGGAACGCACTACCTGTTCCTCCATATAACTGTTGTTGTTTGACGAGGTCGGTCTGGTTGTTTCATCATCTGATAAAAATACCATAAATATAATTAAAATAACAGCTATAACTACTATGCTTAAAACGCAAAACAAAACTATTTTTTTGGTGCTTGTAAGTTTTGTTTTAAAGCTGTTCAATCTTTGTTTTTTCATCTTGCCGCAATCCTCCAAATATCCTGTGATAAATTATATTACAGTGTCGTTCGGAAAAACTACGGATAACATGTGGCGAAAATGTGGCACATGAAAACAGACGAAGTCGGAAAAACCAACCTCGTCTGTTTTAATCGTTTTAATTGTCGTCAAACTGAGAATTATAAAGTTCGGCGTAGAACCCTTTTTGTGCGAGAAGTTCGCTGTGGCTTCCGGTTTCAATAACGTCTCCGTCCTTCATAACCAATATAAGGTCGGCGTTTTTGATGGTTGAAAGCCTGTGTGCAATTACGAAAGAAGTTCGGTTCGACATAAGCTCGTCCATCGCTCGTTGGATTTGGAGTTCTGTTCTCGTGTCTATTGAAGATGTTGCCTCGTCCAAAATTAACATCGGTTTGTCCGCTATCATAGCTCTTGCTATCGTAATCTGTTGCTTTTGTCCGCCCGAAAGTTCGAGCTTGTCGTTCAAAACGGTGTCATATCCTTTTTCAAGCGTCTTGACAAAGTGGTGGAGTCCAACCGCTTTTGTTGCGGCTTTGAGTTTTTCGTCCGATATGTTTTCTGTCGCATAGATAAGGTTTTCGCGAAGTGTTCCTTCAAAAATCCAGGTGTCTTGTAAAACCATGCTGAAAAGTGAATGAACATCTTCACGTTTAACGTCTTTAATCGAAACACCGTCTATCAAGATATCGCCCGAGTTAATCTCATAGAACCGCATGAGAAGGTTAACCATAGTTGTTTTGCCGGCGCCGGTAGGCCCTACAATCGCTATCTTTTGTCCGGCTTTAACGGTGGCGCTAAAGTCGTTTATAATTATCTTTTCGGGGTCATAACCAAAGCGGACGTTTTTAAATTCGATGTTTCCTTCAATGTCACCAAACTGTTTTGTTTTCGCGCTTTCGTCGCTCATTTCGGGTTGTTCAAGAAATTCAAACACCCTTTCGGCCGCCGCCGCGCCCGATTGAAGGTTTTGCATAGATTGTGCTATCTGTCCGAGAGGTTGGGTGAAAAGACGTATATAAACCATGAACGCAACGATAACGCCGAAAGAAATCTGACCGTTAAGCGCCAAAAGCGCCCCAACTATGCAAACGCAAACATAACCAAAGTTTCCGATAAACGTCATCATCGGCATCATAAGCCCCGAAAGAGCCTGTGCTTTAAACGCGCTGTTTCGCAGTTTGTTGTTTGTCGAATTAAAGATTTCAATTGCTTTTTGTTCACCGTTATACGCTTTAACCACCGTGTGTCCGGCATACATCTCTTCGATATGTCCGTTAATTTCGCCGAGGTGTTTTTGCTGTTTCTTGAAATATCCTTGCGATGTTCCCATGACTGCCATCATGAAAACAAAACCAACTAGCGCCGAAAGAACGGCGGTTGTCGCCAAGATAAAGTTTGTTATATACATCATCAAAACCGAGCCGACAATCAAAGTGACGGCCGAGATAAATGTGCCGACAGATTGCGACAGGGTTTGGCCTATCGTATCAACGTCGTTTGTCACGCGTGAAAGCACGTCGCCTTTTGAAGTTTTGGAATAAAAACTCATTGGCAAATTATTTATCTTGGATGAAATATCGGTTCTTAGATTTCTAGCGGTGCTTTGCATAACGGTCGATATTATAAGACCGGTGAGTATCGAAAGTACATAGCTTATAAGATACACAACTCCTAGGAAAACGCCTATCGAGACGATAGAATTCATGTCTATTCCGCCGCCCGTTCCCATCATGGTCGACTGGATGCCTGCCATAATTTCGTCGGTCAGGCGAGAAAGGTTCTCGGGCCCTACAAGCGTGAATATCGAGCCTAGCATAGCAAACACGACAGCAACCAACATTAATTTATTATATTTTTTAGAAAAGATTAAAATCTTTTTAATCGAACCGATAAAATCTTTCGCCTTTTCACCACCCATTCCACTGCCGGGGCCTCGGTTTGGTCGTTGTGTTTTGGCGGCTTGACCCAATTTATAATCGTTTTTAGGCATGTTTTAGTTCCTCCTCTGAGAGCTGGGACAATGCAATCTGTTTATAGACCTCGCAATCTTTAAGCAGTTCGCTGTGTTTTCCAAGCCCGACAATTTCTCCGTCTTCAAGTACAATAATCTTGTCAGCGTCTTTAATTGTTCCTATTCTTTGGCCAACAACAAGCGTTGTTGTGCCTTTGCATTGTTCTTTAAGAGCCTCACGCAGTTTGCGGTCGGTTTTGTAGTCGAGTGCGCTGAACGAGTCGTCGAATATGAAAACTTCAGGCTCTCTATATATAGCCCTTGCTATCGAAAGGCGTTGTTTTTGGCCTCCCGAGAGGTTTCGTCCGCCTTGGGCGATGTGCGCTTCATACTTATCCTCGAGATTAGTAACAAAATCGAGAGCTTGCGCCGCCTCGACCGAGTTTACAAGGTCGGCGTTGTCTGTTGAAACGTCCTCATTGTCACCAAAAATGATGTTGCTTTTAACCGTTCCGCTAAAAAGAATTGCCCTTTGCGAAACATACCCAATGATTGAATTTAATGCATTTTTTGTATAATCTTTGACGTTGATTCCATTGACGAGAACCTCACCTTCGGTTACGTCGTAGAACCGCGGAACAAGGTTTATAACGGTTGACTTTCCGCAACCCGTCGAGCCGATAAACGCGACAGTTTCACCTTGTTTTGCGGTGAAGCTGATGTTTTTAAGCACATAATCTTCGGCATCGGGATATTTGAAACAGACGTTTTTAAACTCGACTTCGCCCGTTTTATCCTTTTCTCCGTTCGCAATATTACCTTCAACTATGCTTTGTTTTGTGTCAAGAACTTCGTTGATACGCTTTGCTGAAACACTTGCCCTTGGGAAAAGCATAAACACGATTACAAGCATCATAAACGACATAATAACCTGCATGGCATAGGACGAGAACACGACCATGTCTGAAAAAAGTGTCATCTGTTCTACCCCAACAGCTTGGCTTATGATTACCGCACCAACTAAATAAACCCCAAGCACCAGACCATTGCTTACCATTTGGATACTGGGCATCAAAAACGACATCGTCTTTGCGGTGAAAAGGTTTGTGTCGGTGAGAGTTTTATTGGCTTGTTCAAACTTTCTTTCTTGATAGTCTTCGGCGTTGTATGCTCGCACGACGTTAAGCCCGTCGAGGTTTTCTTTTGCAACTTTATTTATGTTGTCGGTTAAAACCTGTAATCTTTTAAATCTCGGAATTGCAAGCGAAAGACATACGCTTACTATCGAAAGAAGAACAACTATAGCTACAGCGGTTACAACTGTCCACGCAGCGTTTTTGTTTGAAATTTTGATAATTGCCCAAATTGCTGTCAATGGCGCTTTTATAAGCATCTGCATACCCATGACAATAAACAGCTGCATTTGTGTGACGTCGTTTGTCGTTCTTGTTATTAAGCTTGCAGTTGAAAAAGAGTTGACGTCTTTCATCGAAAAAGACATAACTTTTTTAAACAGTGCGGATCTTGTTATGAACGAAAAGTTAGAAGCTATCTTTGCCGCGATTATCGCGACAACTACCGAGATGGCAAGGCTTCCAAATGCACAAAGAAGCATCATGAACCCTGCGGAATATATGTCGCCCATGGCGCTGCCCTCGGTTTGGACAAGCAGAGTTATCTCGGACATATAGTCGGGCAAAGTAAGGTCTAGGAACGTTTGCAGACAGGTTAGAATTATGACTGCAATTGCAAACGCAAAATCCTTTTTTGTTAGATTTTTGAGTATTTTAATCATTATTTTCCTCCGTGTTAATCGGTAACGTTTCGTGTAATAGTGTTTTTATTCTGTTTAGTTTGTTGAAGATGTTTTGAAGTTCTTCAATTCCAAATTCGTCAACTATTCGTTCCATAGAATTATACATTTGTTTTTTGATTTTTTTTGCCACAACTCGTCCTTGTTCGGACAAAGTCACAACGACCGACCGTGCATCGTTTTTTGAAGCTTGCTTTATAATTAGGTTTTTACTTTCAAGCTTTTTCAAAAGTATAGCCATCCTTGCGGAGCTTATGCATAACGCTTCGCTTATATCTTTCGAGCGAACCTCGCCATTTGTTGTGTAAAGATATTTAATAACGGCAAACGTCCCTAAATCGCTTTTATTAATTTCGTTAAATGATTTATGAAGTTGATTTTGGTGAAACAAATCAAGCGCAAACTTAACATCTTGTTCAGTTGCCATAAGATTAATAGTTCCTTTCTTGTTGTTTGTTTGACTATATAAGCTAAAATAAATAGCTAACCCAGTTAGCATATTAACATAGCTAACTGGGTTAGTCAAGTATTTTTTTTGAATTCATAGTTTGTTTACAATTAATTGTTTCATCATGTATACCTGAAAAACAAAGCGAATTGGATTAAATCTTCTAAATCTCCCATTCATTGAGCGACTTTAAGCTTTGATAAAGCGACAAATAGCTTTCGTGGCGCGTGGGTTGGATTTTTCCGTTGTTAAGAGCCTCTAAAACGGCACAGCCTTTTTCAACGGTGTGGGAACATCCGACAAAGCGGCAACAATCGCGGTAGTCTTTGAAATCGCTAAAACATTCGCAAAGTTCATTTTTTTTCATCGGTTCTAGTTTTTCGATCTCTAACGCTGAAAATCCGGGGGTGTCCGCGAGGTATCCGTCCAAAAAAGGGAACAGTTCAACCGCTCTTGTAGTGTGTTTTCCGCGTCCGAGCTTTTTGCTGGTTTCCCCCGTCTCAAGCGAAAGGGTCGGGCAAAGCGAATTAATAAGCGTGGATTTTCCGACACCGCTGTTTCCTTCAAACATCGTTACACCTGTATTGATATGTTGCTTTAATGTTTCGAGCGAATTTGTTTCGCCCATTATATCAAAAACCAAAAAACCCGACAAGCGATATGTATTTATTAAGTCGTCGTCTTTTTTAAGGTCGGTTTTTGTAACCGCTATAAGGGGTTTTATCTCTTTTTTTTCCGCAACCGCAACGAGTTTGTCAATCAAGAGGCGGTTGGGTAGTGGCTCGACGGTTGACACGACGACAACAAGATTGTCAACGTTTGATATTGGCGGACGTTTGAAGCAGTTTTTGCGGTCTAGTATCTTTGATATGACATTGATGTCGTTTTGTTCGTCTTGTTCGATTAAACAAGAATCCCCCGGGGTAGGGGTTAGCTTTTCTTTTCTAAAGATCCCTTTTGCCTTACATTCTAAAATGCCATAGGCGGTTTTTACATAGTAAAACCCGCCTATTCCTTTTAATATTAAGTTTTGTTGTAAACCGTTGTTCATAAACTTGTGTTTTTTTATCCCTTAAGTTGTTGGAGTTTCGGTTGGTGCCGGCGTTGGGTCGGGAGTTGGCACAGGGGTTGGCACCGGTGTTGGAACAGGGGTTGGAACAGGAGTTGGTTCCGGAGTGGGTGCCGGGAACGCCCAGATAATGTTGTTGGTTTCTTGAATGGTGCTAAACGTGTTTGCTTGATAGTTAACCGTTACAGTCATAATTTTGTATTTTGCCCCGTTGACCGTCGCGAAGATCTCCATAGTTGATTCGGACAATCCGGAGTTTACAAACGACCAACCGGTAGAGGTGCTTCCGTCTCGGTCGGTAGAGGCAACAGCAGCTCCGTTTATTTCGGCTGTTGCGTGGTATTGGGTTGAACCATATACGCTGTACGGCATTGCTATATTAATGTTGGCATCTTTCGGGGTTGCGCCCGAGCTTACGACAAGCGTTATAATGCTTCCTTGTTCCACCTTGGTACTGGCGGGAAGGTCTTGCGAAATTACAATTCCTTTTTCCTTTTCGTTGGGCTCTTCGGTGTACGAAACGGTGAGTCCGCTCGACCGCAACATCGTGCTAGCTAGCGTGAAGTTGAGGTCCACCACGTGGGGAACTTCGGTCATCTGAACCGACATGTTCGAGTTAATATAAAGCGTTACAATGTCGCCGGAATTTACCTCGGAACCTTGTTCCGGTTCAACATTTACAACTTCGTTGTCGTTGTATTCGTTGTTTTGTTGAATGGTTATCTTAACCGCGAGTCCACGGTCTTGGAGCATCTTGGTTGCCTCGCCGTTGGTAAGCCCTATTACTTCGGGAATTGTGACAACTTCGGTTCCTTTACTTACGTACAAAGTGACCTTACCGTTATCCTTGATTGTTTTCGGAGGGATAGGGCTTTGGTCGTATATTATTCCAAGAGAATGTTCGTTGTTATAGTTTTCTTCGATTACAAAGTCGAAACTGTAGTTATCGTTGTTTTCGACGTCAAGGTAGTCTTGACCGATGAAGTTCGGAAGCTCAACGTCCACAGACTGCGCAAAGATTGCGTTGTCGCCGACGCTGAATATCATGAAGATCATAATGCCCGAACCCAAAACACATGCAAACGTTATACCAAGCATGATAGCTATCGAAAGCCAACCGGGGCTTCTTTTTTTGCCTTTTGAGCCTTTGCGAATTGGACCGCTCGACGAGGCTCTGTTACGATAGTTATCGGGGACTTCGACATATTTGGTTGCAGAGTTGTCTTGCCCTACGAGGTGGCTATATTGAAAACGAATGCTGGGATTTTTTTTGAAATCTTCGATATCACGAAGCATCTGAGCCGCCGATTGGTATCTTTTTGCCGGATCTTTTGCCATCGACTTAAGCGTTACTTCTTCAAGGGCTTCGGGGATATTTGGGTTAACCTTGCGCGGCGCAGTTGGGTCGTCTGATATCTGTTTAATAGCAACCGAAACGGGGCTGTCGCTGTCAAACGGAAGGGTTCCCGTTAACATCTCATACATCATAACGCCAAGACTATAGATATCCGCCTTTGCGTCGGTTGCGTCGCCTTTGGCTTGTTCGGGGCTTATATAGTGAACCGAGCCTATAGCCTTGTCCGTTATAGTTCTCATCTCACTTCTCGAAAAACGCGCGATACCAAAGTCCATGACCTTGATAGAACCATCGCTCAAAATCATTATGTTTTGTGGTTTAATGTCGCGGTGGATAATTCCGCGATCATGGGCGTGTTGAAGCGCGCGCAAAACTTGTTCCGCAAAGAAAACGCTGTCTTTCCAAGAAAGTTGCCCTTTTTTGGTTATATACTGTTTAAGCGTCATACCTTTGATTAGTTCCATAACGATGTATTGAACTCTATCCGAAAAGTTAACATCAAAAACCTTGACGATGTTTTGGTGGGACAAAAGACCGATAGCCTTAGATTCGTTTTTAAATCTTCTTACAAAATCTTCGTTGTTAAGAAACTCTTCGCGAAGTATCTTAACAGCAACTTCTTTGTTTTCAAGGCGGTCGATGGCGCGGTATACGTTTGCCATTCCCCCCATTCCTATCATTTCGACAATTTCATATCTGCCGTCTAAACGTTTGCCGATAAAGTTATCCATAGTTCCTCCATTTTATTACCGTGTTTTCCTTTTTATTTCCGTGTAAAACCACCGCTTGACACACAAAGTCATAATAAAATTTGTGGCTCGTGTTGTGGTCAATAATAAATTTACAAAGCTAATTATTAGTAGTTTGTTTTTTATGCCAAAGACAAGAGAATTGCTGTTATATTATCAAGTCCGCCGCGAATTATGGCTTTTTCTATTAGTAAATCTGCCGTTAAATAAAACTCGTTTTTCGATATAATGTCCGACATTTCTGGGTCGGTCACCATGTTGGATAAGCCGTCCGAGCAAAGCAAAATGACATCGGAATTTTTCAATTTAATCTCATTGTAGTCAACCCTTAGGTTAAAATCAACCCCAAGAGCACTTGTTATAATATTTTTATTAGGGTGGTTTTGGGCTTGTTGTTCCGTTATCTTCCCGCTGTCCAACATATCTTGAACCATCGAATGGTCTTTTGTTAGCTGACGAAGTTTCTTTTTTGCCGCAAGATAAACCCGACTGTCGCCCGCATGAACAAACTGTGCAAAGTTGTTTCGGACGATAAGTAGAATGGCGGTCGTACCCATAGTTATGTTTTCGCTTTGACCCAAAGCAAATATCTTTTTGTTTCCGTCTTCAAGCGTCGTAAAAAGAAATTCTTCTACATCTTCGGGGTCGGTTATGTCGCAAAGCTTTGTTTTAAGCTGTTGCTCGATATAGTCGACAGCAATTTCGCTTGCCTCCGCACCCTTTGATGTTCCGCCCATTCCGTCGCAAAGAATGGCGAAATAGGTGTCGTCCGCAAGACGTCCCGCCTTAAACCTGTCTTGATTTTGCTTGTACCGACACCCGATGTCGGTTTTTCCGGTTAGTTTCAACGTTTTCTCCCCCAGAGTTTAAATTCTATTAAAATCGTTAAGAGCTTTTTAGAGTCTTTTTGAGTCGTCTAATGTGTCTCGTCTTAGTTGGCCACACGCGGCTTCTATGTCTGAACCCAGTGTTCTTCTAATAGTTGCGTTAAGGTTTAAATCTAAAAGAATGTTTTTAAAACGCTCGGCGTTTTGTCTTGTCGAGGTGAAATTTTCGCCTTTTATACGATTTATCGGAATAAGGTTAATATGTCCACCGAGAGGCGCTACAATTCTTTTTAAATTTTTTGCATCCTGCTCTGTGTCGTTTTGGCCTTCGATAACGGCATATTCAAACGAAATTCTTCTTTTTGTTTTTTCAAAGTAATACTTTAAACTTGAGACAAGTTGGTCAATATTGTGCTTGTTGTTTATCGGCATTATCTTTGAGCGCTTTTCATCTGTCGAGGCATGAAGCGAAACCGAAAGCGTCAACTGTTTTTCAAGCTGTGCTAGCTGTCTTATCTCGTCGACAAGCCCACATGTTGAAAGCGAAACATTTCGGTTACTTATATTCTGTCCTAAATCACTTGTTATTATATCATAAAACTTAACGGAATTTTCAAAATTATCGAGAGGTTCGCCAATTCCCATCATAACAACGCTTGAAACGTCGACCGAAAGGGCGTTTTGAACCTGATAGATTTGAAGCAAGATCTCCGCCGCCGTTAGATTTCGCACAAATCCGCATTTAGCCGACGCGCAAAACCGGCACCCCATTCGACATCCGACCTGTGTCGAAACACATACCGAAACGCCGTGGTTATAGCTCATTACAACGGTTTCGATGGTATGTTTGTCAAAAAGCTCAAACAAAAGCTTAACCGTTCCGTCTTTTGACACCAATTTGTTTTTAATCGTTATTTCTTGAATAAACGCCTTTTCGATTAATTTTGTCCTCAAATCGTTTGAAAGGTCGGTCATCTCGTTAAAATCAAAAACATTTTTTTGGTGTAACCATTTAAAAAGCTGTTTAGCTTTAAATTTAGGTTGACCCAAATCATTTAGAAAATGCTCAACCTGCTTAATATCAAGCGACAAAATATCAACGCTACTAATCATTTTAACACAATCTTTCAAAAGTTGCTACAAAAAATCCTTCGCAAAACCCGTCATGCGGCAAAAATTTTATACAATTTTGCTCGGTTACGAAATTTTTGAAGTGTTTTTGGATTGGATTTACAATTGCAAACGACCGAAATTTCTCGACAAGGTGCCTAACAATATCTTCGTTTTCTCGTCGATCGATAGTACAGGTGGAATACACAACCCTCCCGCCTACCTTGACATATCGAAACGCATTTTCCGCGATTGCCTTTTGTATCATGAAAAGTTCGCTGTCGTCCGGTTCGGGGTATTTAAGTCTTAGTTCGGGTTTAGAACCTAGTTCGCCAAATCCCGAACACGGAACGTCGCATATAACGCCGTGTGCAGAATTTTCAAACTCGGGGTTGAACGCGGAGCTGTCGCAAACAATCGTCTGAACTGTGGTTATCCCTTCTTTTTCTGCCGTCTGTTCGACAAGGGCAAGGCGGGATTTTGAACGGTCACACGCGAGAACCGTTCCCTCGTTTTGCATATACATAGCCGCCGTCAACGTCTTTCCGCCGGGAGCGGCGCACATGTCGATTATCGTTTGCAAACGCTTTGGTTCAAGCGCCGCTACCGCCGCTTGCGCCGAAAGGCTTTGTATTCTCACGTCTCCCGAAGCAAACGCGTTGCTGCCCACTACGTTTCCGCTAACTACCTTTAAACAATCGGGAAGCTCGGTGCTTTTCGTTTCGATGCCTTCGCTTTTTAAAAGCTCTGCCGCTTGCTTCGCGGTGTGTCGCAACGTGTTAACCCTTATATAAACATCTTTTTGCTCAAAGAAGCCGTTTAAAATTTTCTCGCTGTCCTGCTTGTAGTCCTGTTCAATTCTTTTTAATAGCTGTTCATTCACCGAATACTTAACAACTTTTTGTTGAATTGTCTCTGTTTTATCCAATGAGTTTAAATCGAACGAGGCGACTTTTCTGAGAATGGCGTTAACAAAAGAGGACGCGGAAGTTTTTTTAAATTTACGACAAAGTTTAACGCTTTCGGAAACCGCCGCAAAATTCGGAACTTGCTGCATATAAAAAATTTGGTAACAGCCGATTTCGAGAATAGCCAAAATTTCCGAGTCAAGTTTTTTAAAACGTTTTTCGGTTAACGTTTCAAGCACAAAATCAATAGTTATCTTTCTTTCAAGTGTTCCGTAAAAAAGTTTTGTAAAAAAACCTTGGTCTTGTTTAGAAAGGTTTGAATTTGATAAAAGCTGTTTAACCACAAGGTTTGAATAGCCGCCTTTTTGCATCGAAAGCAGGGCAAAAACGCAAGCTTCACGTGGATTGTTCATCTCGTCTCCTTGTTATCTGCTACGGGTTCTTGCAAGCAGGATGTAACGGAAAAGTGTTGCAAGCGTCGTTAAAAGCGCCGCAACATAAGTAAGCGCCGCCGCCGAAAGAACTTTTTTTGCACCGACTAGTTCTTCGTCATACAATATGTTATCGCTTTCTAAAATTTCAATAGCTCTTTTGCTTGCGTTAAACTCTACCGGAAGCGTTACAAGTTGGAAAACGGCAACAAACGCGAAAAGGAAAATTCCTATGTATACAAGTTGTCCGTATCCTAGGAAAAACCCAAGCATAATAAGTGGAATCGAAACAGCGTTTCCGAAAGTTGTCGCCGGAACCAACGCGTTGCGTAGCTTGATTGGAACGTATCCTGTCGCGTGTTGGACGGCGTGTCCCGCTTCGTGTGCCGCCACACCGACTGCGCCGATAGAATTGCTGCCATATGTCGAGTCCGAAAGGCGAATAACCTCTTCTGTTGGGTCGAAATGATCCGAAAGTTCGCCCGGAATATGTTCAATAGATATATGTTCAAGGTCGTTTTGGTCCAGAATGTGCCGCGCTACTTGCGCTCCGGTTAAGCCGCCAAACGTTTTTGCCTTGTTGTATTTTTCAAAAGTACTTTTAACTTTCTGTTGTGCCCAAAACGAAAGAAGAATCGCCGGCAACGCAAAAATTAGGTATATTATGTCTATTCCGAATAAATACATAGAATTGTTTCCTCCTTTATTTGAAACTATGAGTATTACTTCGAGTAAAAGAAAAAACTATTTAAATTTTTCAAAGATATCTCTAACGTCTTTGAAAACTTCGGAAAAGTTGTCCGGGAACATGTGTGAACCGCTTGCAACTATCTCTTTGCCGTCTGCATATATAATGCGCAAATCAAAGCCGTTTGAGTCATCTAAAACTTCGAGATATTCGTCATATCCGTTCCATTCATGTAGGTTGTGTTTTTCGACAAGAGCCAAAATTTCCGCCTCGAGCTCTAAATACTCGCTGTTTGAAAGCTCTATTTTGTTTGTTTTGTCCGGGGTTCTTATATAAAGTTTGTTTGAAAAAAACATATACGAAGAGCTTGAACTCGAACCCTCTGCCATAGCATTGCCTATAGAACGGCTAAAATCAAACGTATTAATCTGTTTTTTCAAATCACCCTCGTCCTCTTTGGGAAGATTAAAACGATTGTAAAAAAGTATAAGTAAAACTACCGCTAAAACTATGTTTATGATAACCAGAGCCACGATAAAGACAATTCTCATAATAACCTCGATTGTA
This sequence comes from uncultured Oscillospiraceae bacterium, assembly GCA_964370565.1. Classification (GTDB taxonomy): domain Bacteria; phylum Bacillota; class Clostridia; order Oscillospirales; family Ruminococcaceae; genus CAYJAY01. The sequence continues at coordinate 34,702 of CAYJJR010000005.1, forward strand.
TATAATTATTAATTTTGCGAATTCCCTCCTACAATTTCTGCGCTTCTAACCTCACCTTTTAAACTATGTAAACTATGTCACGAACTTTAAGCCTTTTTCCCGCCGCAAAAGCTGTTCCGCTCATCTTGCCTTTGCTTTGTGGGGAAAGTTCCAAAAGTTCTACCGCTCCGTTTTTTGCCGCAATTACAAGCGGTTTTGCAGACAAAACCTCGCCGGGCTTGCCGAAATCCTCGACAAAGACGGCTTTGTGTACCTTTATTACGGTGTCGAATGCTTTAAAATACGCCGACGGCCACCCGACAAAAGCCTTTGTTTTTTGAACAATCTCTTGTGCGTCATCTTCAAAACTAAAAGCGCCGTCGTCTTTTTTAATAATGGGGGCGCTTGTCGCGTCACCTTGTTGTTTAACAAACTTCGCTTCGCCCTTTTCTATAAGTTCAAACGCCTTGACAAACGAAACCGCCGCAAGCGAGGAAAGTTTTTCAAAAAGCGTTTGGGCATCGTCGCAATGTTCAATGTCCAACCTCTCCACCAACATAACGTCGCCCGTGTCCATGCCTTCGTCCATGCGCATTATCGAAACGCCCGTTTCGGCGTCGCCGTTTAACAACGCTTGTTGGATAGGCGAGGCGCCGCGATATTTCGGCAAGATAGAAGCATGGGCGTTTATACAGCCGTGTTTTGGTATGTCGAGTATCTCTTTCGGAAGAATTTTGCCGTATGCAACGACTGCGATGATGTCGGGATTAAGCTTTTGTATCAAATCTTTTGCCTCGTCATCTCGAAGGGTTTTCGGTTGAAAGACCGAAAGTCCCAACTGCTGTGCTTTTTGCTTTACAGGTGGCGCAGTTAAAACCATCTTGCGGCCAACAGGTTTGTCCGGTTGACAAAACACAGCGACTATCTCATGGTGTTTACAAAGTGCTTCAAGCGAAGCTACCGATATTTCGGGGGTTCCCATAAACAAAACTCGCATTAATCGTACTCCTCGTCCTCGTTTTGTTCGCAATACTCCTCGAACTCTTGGTCTGTCATAACGTTATCCGAACGATCGATAAACAAAATTCCGTCAAGATGATCGATCTCGTGACAAGCTGCCCTTGCCGTCATGTCTTCAAGCGTAAGTTCAAACGATTTTCCATCCCTTGAAAATGCAGATATCGTTATCTTTTGTGGGCGTTTGACAAACCCAACTTCTCCTGGACAAGAAAGGCAACCCTCGGCAAGCTCAACTTCGCCCTCGCTTTTTGTTATCGTAGGGTTAATAAGTTCGATTATATTTCCCTTGTCGTCTACTATAACCGCGGCACGTCGCATAATTCCAACCTGTGGAGCGGCAAGCCCCAAGCCGTTAGCTTCGGTGACGGTGTCGCGAAGGTCGTCTAAAAGATCGAACAAACGACTGTTAAAGTCGGTTACCGGTTTGCATTTCTTGTGAAGAACTTCCTCTTGTTTTTTCAAAATTGTTCTAAGAGCCATAAGCGCTATATTATTCCTTTCTTGTGAGGCGGGTATGTAGTATTAAAAAAGTTACATCTCGGAAAATCTTCCGAAGTCTATATATATATTTATATCATTTGTTTTAACTGATTGATAAACTTCTGTTAAAACATCGTTAAGAATTTTTTTTATGTGTTTATCGCCGTTGGTTTTTATTGTAAGCTTGTAACGAAACTTGTTTTGGATAACCGAAACCCTCATGGGCAAGGGGCCTAGAACCCTTATCGGAATGTTGTTTTCGCTTTTTTCGATCGATATTTTTAACTTTTCCAAAAACATCTCGGCATATAACAGGCTGTCGCTCTCTTTGTTGGCGGTAACCCCAACTGTGCAGATTTTGCAGTAGGGGGGATATAGCCTGAGTTTTCGCGAGATTATCTCTGAATTATAAAAGCTTTCGTAATCTTGCGAACCGGCAAGGCGTATAATTGGGTTTTTCGGGTCGAGCGTTTGTATTATAGCCAAGCCTTCCTTTGTTCCTCGTCCGCTACGCCCAACCACTTGGGTAATCATCGAAAAGGTTCGCTCGTTCGCATAAAAACTCGGGCTTAAAAGAAGCTGGTCTACCCCCAAGACTCCAACAAGTGTTACATTTTTAAAATCTAATCCTTTAGCAATCATCTGGGTTCCGACTATTATATCATACTTTTCCGCGGCAAAATCCTTTAATATAGTTTGAGCCGAATTTTTTGTCGAAACTGTGTCAAGGTCAAGCCTCGCCGTTCGCGCGGTCGGGAACAACAAAGAAAGTTGCTCCTCTATTCGTTGCGTTCCAACACCGGTCATTCTAATTGCTCCGCCACACGTTTTGCAACTTAACCCGAGTGGCTCAAAGTATCCACAGTAATGGCAGTTAAGCTTTTCTTTGTCTTTATGATAAACTAACGCACAGTCACAGTTTTTGCATTTTACAACCGTCTTGCAATCGCTACACAACGCTATCGTATGATATCCTCTGCGGTTAAGCAAAAGAATTACCTGTTCTTTGTTTGCAAGGCGTTTGTCTATTTCTTGTTTAAGCAAAAGGCTTATCTTGGTTGTGTTTCCGCTTAAAGCTTCCTTTGTCATGTCGACAACGTGAACTTCGGGAAGCGGCATGTTCATATATCTCTCGTTTAACGTTACAAGGTTAATTGTGTTTTGCCGAGCTAGAAAAAAGCTTTCGACAGAAGGGGTGGCGGACGACAAAACAAGGTGTGCTCCGTTAAAGTTTGTGCGAAGTTTTGCAACATCTTTTGTGTCATACCTTGGGCTTTGTTCGGAAAAATACGTTATCTCTTGTTCTTCGTCGATTATAATTAAGCCAAGGTTCTTAACAGGCGCGAACACCGCCGAACGTGTGCCGATTACCACACCGACGCTTTTGTTTCGTATAAGTTCCCATTGACGCAGTCGTTCGGTGTCTGAAAGTTTGCTGTGTATAATAGCAACGTTTTCGCCAAAATATCGCTTAAAGCGTTCGATTGTTTGCGTTGCGAGCGTTATCTCGGGCACAAGAAGTATCGAGGATTTTCCGGCATCAGCCATCTCTTTAATCAAGTTTGCATAGATAATCGTTTTTCCGCTTCCGGTTATGCCATGTAAAAGCGTGGTGTTAGGCTTTTCGTCGTTTTTTATGTTGTTTGATATCTCGCAAAAAGCCTTGTTTTGAGCGACCGAAAGGCTGTCGATGTTGTGATAACCTGTGTTGGCAAAACTATCGACTTTTTTTTCTCTCAACCTTTTCGATATAACGCCTTTTTGTTCAAGTCCTTTGACAACGCCGGAGGAGATATTTATATTTTTTTCGATCTCTTTAACCGAGCTTTCCCCCGAACCTCTTAAAAAATCATAAAGAAGTTGTTGTTTTGGTGTGAGTTTTTTTTCGGTTTCGGGTTCGGCTATTTTATAGCACGTTTCGGTGTAGTGGGATGACCGCAAAAGAGACGTCTGTCCGTTTTTTTGTTTCGCAAAAAGACGGTTACTTTTTGGTATTACCGCTTTAACCGCGTCAAAGTATGTGCAAAAGGTGTTTTGTTTAAGATATTTGATTATTTTTAAAAATTCATCATCTATTAAAGGAGTTTGCTTTTCAATGTCAGATATGTGTTTAATTTTTTCAAACATTGGATCTTGTTTCACGTCCGCGTCTGAAAGAATTTCGATTATAATTCCGACACGGGGTTTTCCGTTACCGAAGCTTACCGCGACGCGAGCACCCGGGACGGCAAAAGATACAAGTTCGCTTTGAACTTTGTATGTATAAAGCTTATCAAACTTAAAGGCGGCGTTTTCAACCGCCACTTTGACGTAGCAAGACAAACACGCCACCCCCTTATTGATAGTTTGGTTAGTTTAATTAGGAATGAATGTGTCGTCAAAGCTAATTGTTAGTTGGCTTTGACGACTAATCATAATTATTAGTTTATTGAGAATTCTTCTTCCGGCTCAAATTCAACTATCTTTAATTTGTTTGAACCGAACTCGTCGATTGCGACGTTTATCGGTTTATCATACAATTCTTCTTTAGCCTCCTCGGCTTGTGCAGCGACATCGCGCGAACGCTTTGCAACAGCAACAACAAGGCTGTATGAACTTTCGCTTTGTTCTAAAAGTTTTGCTATCTCGGGTTTTAACATGTTTATGACCAATCCTTCTTACATTTTACTTATGTTTAATATTTATAATAAATTTTTTTTATTCTTGTTTTAAATTTTTGTGTCTATCTTATCTTTAGCTTGCCAATCGTCAATAGCATCTGAGAGCTTTGTCGCACATGATGATACCACATCGTTTTCGATAACTATGTCGTAATCCGCAAGCGACTTAAGTTCTGTTTCGGCTATCTTTAGGCGTTCTTCAACCTGTGATATGTCTTCGGTTGCGCGAAGTTTCAAACGTCGTTCAAGTTCCTCGAGCGACGGAGGGATTATAAAAACTAGCAACGAATCTGGGTATATCTCTTTAACTTGTTTTGCGCCGTTGACTTCGATTACAAGTATAACCGTTTGGTCGTCGGCAAGTTTTTGTTCAAGCTCGTCCATAGGTGTGCCGTAAAGATTGTCGGCATATTCGGTGTATTCGAGCATACGCCCTTTTGCGAGGCGTTCGTTAAACTCTTGCTTTGTTATGTAATAGTAATTAACGCCGTGTTGTTCGGTTCCTCTAACCGCGCGCGTTGTACACGAAACCGAAACCGATACGTTTTCCTTAATCTGTATAAGTTCTTTAACAACTGTGTCTTTTCCACATCCCGAAGGACCCGAAACGACAACCAAACGTCTTTGATTAAATTTCATCACTACCTCCATTTTGAACAACATTTTCCGAAAGTCTAGCGCCGACAGATTCGGTTCCAATGGCAGAAAGCACGACATGGTCGCTGTCGGTTATTAAAACCGACCTTGTCTTTCGTCCACAAGAAGCATCTATAAGCATCCCTTTATCGGCGGCTTCTCGAATCATTCTTTTTACGGGCGAGCTGTCGGGGCCTACTACCGCGATTACACGCTGTGCCGAAATCATGTTTCCATAGCCTATGCTGATTAGTTTCATTAGTTATCTTTGCTCCTATTCGATGTTTTGTATCTGTTCTCTAATCTTTTCGATCTCGCTTTTCATCTCAACAACGACGGCGGTGTTCTCAACTTCGGAAGATTTAGAACCTATCGTGTTGGCTTCGCGATTAAATTCTTGGATTAAAAAATCGAGTTTTCGCCCAACTCCACCTTTTGATTTTAAGATATCTCGAAATTGAGCTATGTGGCTTCTAAGCCTTACCGTTTCTTCTTCGACAGCGTATCTGTCGGCAAACAGCGCCGCTTCAAGCATAATTCTGTTTTCGTCAAGCGTCTTGTCTTCAAGAATTTTTGTCATTTTGGCAAACAACTTTTCGCGATAACGTTCTATTCTTCCTTCGTTGTCCGCTTCTATTCTTTCGAGAAGTTGTTCAAGCAATATAAGCCTTGAAAGTATGTCGTTTACAAGTCGTTCTCCCTCGACTTTACGCATATCCAAAAATTGTTCGAGCGCCTTTGACGCAACCGAACTTACGTCTTTCCAAAGTTCATCCTCGTCCGGTAGCGACGAAGTGACGGTGAAGATATCGGTATACTTCGAGATAAGTGAAACGCTAGGATCGATTTTAAGGTCAAGTTCGTCCGCTATTGTTTTAAGCGCTTCATAATATCCTTTTGCGGCTTGAAGATTTGGTTCAACCACAAAACCTGTGTCTTGTTTTGTGACAATCATAAGACCGACGTCAACTTTTCCGCGCGCAATTTTAGATTGCAACAAAGTTTTTAGTTTATCTTCAAGAAAACTGTAACTCCGCGCGGTTCTTATTGATGCTTCAAAATATCTATGGTTGACGCTTTTAATTTCGACCGTTATGTCTCGATCGTTCACAGTGTTTGAACTTCGCCCAAAACCCGTCATGCTGTTAATCATGGTAGTATACCGCATTTCTAAATTCATTATTTATTTATCTTTTTATAGTTAGCATGTTGCCGTAATATTGCTACTATGTAATATATAATTTTACAATTAAATTATGTACAAAGTCAATGGAAATATGTGAATATACTAACAAAATTCAATTATTCTAGTGTTTTGTTTATTATATTGGCTATTTTTGAGTTGTTAAGGGCGTTTTTAAACTTGCCTCCGTCTACGCAAAACATTAAAAAAGCAAGAAACGCAAACGCAAAAACCGAAAATGTTCTAAACGTGAAAAACGAATGTATATGCGAATGGCTTGAGCCGACGAAATACCACATGAACGAATACAAAGAGACCACAATAATGGGTAATCCCGAAATAATTTGTTTTTTTGTTTTGCGAAAAAACAACGCGAGGAATACCGCGACACAAGAAACAACGCCATATATCGTCAAAGCAATCGAATTAAAATATAAATTGAAGTTTATCTTGATAACCTCGAATAGAAATCCCTCGTTAAATGACTCGGGGTGTTGTTCGCTTTCGGAACCGTAACGCAAAAACTTCTCGCGAACATATTCAAAAATATCTGTGTCTAAAAATATTGCGGCTAAAATCCATTTAAATCCCCACGTCACGGCGTAGCCCACAACCCAAAAAACAGACATTATTACGACAAATTTTAAAACGTTAAAAAATGATGTTTCGCTATTTTTATTTAACATTAAAACGCACACGACAAGCGGAAAACCAAGCGTTATAAGCGGCGTAGAAAGTATGTCGAAATAGCAAGTTATCGAACCTACTATCAAAAAAACATAACAAAAAAACGGGGGAAGAGAATTTTTTGAAGTCAATTTGTTTTGGAATAAACAAACAAAACTTATCGCCAACATCATTATGAAAAACACCTGTATGTAATGAAGTGACGACGGAATTGCGGTTATATAACAAAAGCAAACCGAAAGAATGTAAGCTAAAGATGCCCCAAAGTTAAGTCGCTTTTTTATTAGAACGCTGCTTAAAATCAAAAGACACACAAGCAAGATAACGTTAAGATATCTTATCGCGGAATAGGACATAATGCCAAGCAGAGGCCTTAACCATACGAGATAACCGTCCCAATAATGCGTTCTTCCAAACGGGCTCAACGCCTGTTCAAAAAGGTTTTTGGCGTCCTCTTTTATCGTCGCCATTATCATTACGGTGTCGCTGAAATTATCCGCGACGATATCGGTTTCATTCACAGAAAAAACAACAGGGTAAGTTGGCTGTTGTTTAAACAGGTTCATGGCTCCTTCGGCGTTTACAACCATAGTTTCGCTATTTGGAATAAACGCCACAACAAGCAAAGCGACATATAGCACAACCGCTACTAAAATTATTATAATGGAATTTTTTATCGTGTTTATCATTTGATTTAACCTTTGATTTTTTCGCCGAATTTAATCTTTGAAGTTTTATCGTTTTAAGATAATATTGTAGAGACCTCCATACAGGTTGTCTCTACAATACTTTACCAATGTCTATAAACTTTGCAGTTAATTTGCGATAAAAGTGCGGTTTTGTCTTATCTAGTCGTTCGCAAGAACTATAATGTAATCTTGTTCACCAAACGAAACCGTGTCGGATTTTTTCGGATTGGTAATGATTTCAAAACTGTCGTCGGTTTGTTTTTTGTATCCCAGAGCTATCTCGCCCTTATCTTTGACAAGTTCGGTAACTGTGTAGAAGTCTGTCGGCTGGTCTAGCTGTATGTAGTTTGCGGCGTTTCTAAGATATATCTCGGAACCGTCGACATGTAAAATCTCTTTAAACACCGTCGCAAGATCACGGTTTTCCGAAATCTGCGAAAGTATCAAGTTGATTATACTTGTGCCAACAACGAGGTCGTTAACCTTTGCTACTCGCGCTAGTTTTTGGTTTGTCTCGTTTTTGATTTCACTTGTTATGTTAAAGAATTTAGATTTTTTAACCGATATGTCGCGAAGATGTATAAGTTTCATTAAAGTCATCGCGTCGCATGTTTCAGCGTCGTACAGGTTCGAGCTTAAGAGAAGAATGTGGTCTATGTCTTTTTCGGTTAGGTTGTCAAGAACCTCTCGTGAGTTTGTGTCGCACTCTGTCCAAACAAGGCTTATATTTTTGAAGTTTTGGTTAAAGTCTTCGGGAACTTCGACGATGTCTTCGGTTGCAACCGTTACAGACGAGCCTTTTGTAAGGTAGTTGTCAAGCTCGGTTAATATAGCTTTTATCTTGTCGTTTACGCCAAGTATAAGTATGTTCTTTTTTGATATCTCGATAGTTTGATTTGATTTAAGTTTTTGTGCGTCATTTGTTGCCGGAACATCTTTAAGCGGTTTTGCCATGCCATCGTCTTCGACCAAAAGCAAAAGTTGGTCGTCCGCTTTAAGGATTTCGGTGTTGTTTGGATTAAGGTGGATTTCGCCATCTCTTTTATATCCAAGAACTATTGCTTGTTCAAACATTTTAAGCACGTTTGCAAAACTTTTATTTTCAAGCGAAGGGAAGTTTTCAAAATAAAGCTCTGCGCCGTCATAGTTAAAAAGTTCAATCAAGACGTTAGAAATTCCGGGTTGCCTACATGTTTGGGCGATTATCCTTGAAACTGCGTCGTTGATAAGGATAAGTTCTACGTTTCCTTCTCCCGCAATCTCTGCCGCCGCGAAGTTTTCGGCGTTGCTTAAAGTTGCGACAATGTGGGGTTTTGAATTAAGATTTACTATCTCTTTCAAAAAGCTGTTAATAGCTAGGATAGCTTTTGTTACGATAAAGTCGTTTTGTTCGTTGATAATTATCGAGCGCGCCTTTGAAGCAGAACATTGCTTAAGCATGAAACTGTCTGTTATGCTTCCGGTTCTCGCGATTACTCGCGTGGTTTTAAGGTCGCCTACTTGCTCTGCAATCGCAAGCTCCACAGTTTCTTTGTCCTGTTCCGAAAGAACAACTATACAGGAATTTTTTTTGTTTTCGTTTGCTATTACAAGCTCCGAAATTATTGTGTAGATACTGTCGTTAAACCCTAAAATTAAGACGTGGTTTTTTTCGATAACCCTCGAGTTGCCTTTTCTTAATGTGTTGAGCTTTTCTTCAAAACCTGTTGTTATGATACCGATTAAGATACTTGTTACAAAAAGACCGCATAGCGTGACTATCGACATTATTATCAAAAACGGTAGATTTCTTGTTTCGGTTCCGGTTATTGTTCCGGCGTCGATGGTGTGCATGATGCTGGCCCAAACATTTTCCGAAAGCGTTCCGTTTCCGAACAAAACCGCGATAACTCCCGCAAGAAATATAACCCCTGCCGTTACTAAAAACAACATTCCGACAAGCGCAATTGCTCCTTTTGACATAAGATTGTCAAACTTATATCGTAGTTTTTCGATGAACTGTCCTTTTTCCATAGTGATTTAAACTCCCTTTTATTTTTAATAAGTGTTTGCATTTTTTATTTTGTTAGTGCTTAGATAAAATTTTAACATATTTTTTATTAATAGTGCAACAAAAAAAACAAATTTTTTAGTTTTAAAAAGAGATAAGAAAAATGGGCGACTATAAGTTGCCGCCCATTTTGTGTGGATTTATATTAATTTTCTTTGTTGCTGTCTTTGGCTTTGTCAAACTGCATTGTCATTTGTGAAATGCGTGCATCAATGCGTGCTTGTTTGAGTTCCGATTTGTTATAATACATCTGTTTGTCGACTTCTTTGAAGAACTCGTTAAACTCGTCTTTTGTGTACCCTGTGAATTGATCGTAACCAAACGCCAAAGAAAATTGATGCTCTTTCTCGAAATTCGCCTTCTCTATCTTTTCGGTTATTTTTTTAATATTTTGTTCAAGCTCTTGTTTGGTGCAGTCAAAAACCAACGAAACAAATTCGTCTCCGCCTATGCGGAACGTTTTTCCGTATTGGGAAAGGCCGTCGTTCAAAACGGAGTAGACCTTTCTTAAAGCGTTGTCGCCTTCGAGATGTCCAAGATAGTCGTTTATAATCTTTAGGTTGTTCATGTCCGAAATGACACACCAAAAACTTTTTTTACTTTCCTCTTCTAAGAATATGTCGTTTATCTCTTCGTGATACGCCTTGGCGTTGTACCCGCCTGTTAAGTTGTCGTTGAAAGAATATTTAAGCAACATCGATTTCATGTCGTTAACTACCGTTGCAATTCGCCCAACCTCGTCACTTGTGTAAAGCTCTTTGGGGATTTCTATCTTCATGTTTCCGGTATTAGCGATTTTAGAAACCGACTGTTCAAGCACAACTAAGCTGTTACTCATGTTTTTAGAAAAGAATTTTACAAATGCAAGAACGCCCAAAATGGCGAGAACATTAAAAGCAAAACCGGTTATTAAAACGGCCAAAACGAGGCGGTCGTTGCGCAACAAGACTTTATCCATAAGCTCTTGTTCGGATTCAAGAAATTCGTCGATGCTTCCGAAAAAGTCGTTTGCAATGGGCGTGACAACTTGGAGAGCGTATAAAGCTTCGTCATAACTGCCGCCGCCAATCCAAATGTCGGCAGATAATATCATACTTTCTTTGTAGATGTTTTTTTCGGCAATTATGCGGTTAAACTCCTCGAGTTTTTCGCCGCTCAAAACGTTTGCAAAGTTATCCATTTTGTAGTCAAGATCGTCAAACGCGATTATATACTGTTCGTAAAGTTGGTCGCGAACAGCTTCATCTTGTTGTAGCAGGATATCGCGGCCTAAAACGCGACAGATGTACATGTTCCGTATAATTTCATACAACTCTTCTTTATGCTCAACGTTTACGTCGATGACATCTTCCGAAAAGCTGTTAACCAACGTTACAGACACAATGGAAAACAAACTCAACAAAACTACAATGGTGATTATAAACCACTGTAACGGTATGAACTTCTTGTTAATTGGTGTGTTGGATAACCAGTTCCTAAACTTTTGCATTTAACTCTCTCTATCAAAAAAATATATGTCTGCATTTAATTAAGATTTGATAACTGCCGTAACTAATCGAGCAGTTTAGCATAAAACGGTGAAAATTATTTATAATAATAGCAATTTTTTTAATGATTTGCAATGTTTTTTTTTGAAATTTTTAGAAAACAATATATTAATTAGATTTTATAATTTTCATTACAAAATATATAGATGCTTGAAAGCTATGGGGATGTGAAGATTGAGACAGCGGGAATAATAAATAAACAAATAGGCGGCTTCGTAAATTTTTTGTTTCGATATTTTGAAAATACTATTTAAAGTCTGTAAAATATGGTAGAATACACATATAGAAATCTAAAATTATAAATGTTTTGTGAGGTAACGTATGAAAGGTAATCTCAAAGATAAAAGAATATATCGGTTTATGTTCACGGCGGCGGCGCTTGTGTTTGTTGTTTTGAACTTCAACACGGTCTATGGTGTGATGGCGACGCTTATGGGAGTGGCAGCTCCGCTTCTAGCCGGAGTTGCAATAGCTTATATATTGAACATTCCGCTTATGAAGTTTGAAAAGATATATTTTCCAAAATCGAAAAGCAAATTTGTTGCAAAAACTCGCCGCGGAGTTTGTTTGATTTTGTCAATTGCGGTCATAATTGGGATTGCGGTAGCCGTCATAGCTGTGGTTATTCCACAGATAACTATAGCGTTTTCCGTCGCTCTTGAGGGTTTGCCCGTCCTTATTGAAGACATAGAACAATGGATAATTGCAAACCGAGAAATTTTTCCAAGCATTGCGGAATTTGTTCTTGAACAGTTTAGCCAAATTAACATTCCGGCTCTTTTAAGCAGCGCCGGTTCATATCTTACAAGCGGAATAGGAAGCATCTTCGATTCGTCGATATCTATAATATCTTCAATTACAAGCAGTTTATTCAATTCGTTTATGGCGATTACGTTTGCAATCTTTTTGGTGTTTGCAAAAGAAACGATTTTAAGGCAGTTGAAAAAAATGCAAAAGGCATATATAAAACCGCGTACGCTTAAAACGACAAATTTTGTTTTGGAAACTCTCAACGAGTCGTTCCACAGCTATATCATAGGCCAATGCACCGAGGCGGTTATTCTTGGTTGTCTTTGCACGGTAGGCATGATGATCTTCCGTTTTCCATATGCCGGTGCGGTTGGAATGTTTGTGGGTCTCACAGCGCTCATACCGATAGTCGGCGCATATCTTGGGTCAATTTTGGGGGCGGTTCTAATTCTTCTAAGCGACCCTTCAAAGGTAATATTTTTTATTATATTTATAATAGTGCTCCAACAACTTGAAGGAAACATTATCTATCCGAAAGTTGTCGGAAACACAATAGGTCTTCCCGGTGTTTGGGTGCTTGCGGCTGTTGTTATCGGCGGAGGGCTTGGCGGAGTTATCGGAATGATACTAAGCGTTCCGATAGTTTCAGCGTTGTACAAGCTAGCTTCATACTACACAAACGAACGTCTTAAAGCGCCACACCCGGAGGTTACGGTTGATTATGATTTTAAAGCAAAGGATAGTTAATGCGTAATTCGTAATTCGTAATTCGTAATTCGTAATTGAGGTGCGCCACTTGCGTGGCGAGATTTTGAATAAAACCACATAGCTTTGTTGTTTCCTCATTTCTCGAATCGAAAACAATCTGTGGTCGTAGTATTTGTCGCCAAAACAAAACTTTTAAAAAACAAATCATAGGGCAAGGGCTACTGCTCTTGCCGCCATCATATCCGGAACCACGCTACAAATTCTGGACGTAGGGGATGGGTTGCCCATCCCGTTCCTTCATCGGTTGATGTTGCTAAAATTGCGGGAGGGTAAACCCCTCCCCTACTACGTTGTGTCAATCAAAACTTTACAAATACCCTCTCAGTCACTTCGTGCAGTCTCTCC